>DASZFX010000535.1:0-5059 GCA_035939375.1 Roseiarcus sp. | reverse complement strand
CGCCGATGAGATGAACAAACTCCGCGCCGCCTTCACCCCGGCGGTTTTCGAAAGCGGCCGCTTCGCCGAAGCCATCGATCTGTTCTCAGACATGTCGCTGGCGAGCGATTTCGAGGAGTTCCTGACGCTGCCGGCCTATAGGCTGATCGATTGAGCGTTGCGAGCGGCGCGTGGCGGCTCTCTGGAAACGAACGCCAAGGCCACGGGCCGCCATTGCTTTGCGCGTCCCCGAAGGCGGCTAAAGCCCTTGACAGACCTTGCGGCCGGCGCACAGGGGCCCCTATTCCAAATAATGGCGGCTCGCGCCTTCGGTCGCTTCCCAAATGTGAGTTCACTTGGGGATTCGGCGCCTAGTCTGGCGAGCGAGGGCGATGATGAATGAAGTCATTCGCCCGTGATCACGCCTTCGACCTCGGCGACCGTGGTCCGCCTCGGATCGATGTCGTCGGCGACGACCCTGCCGCGGCGCATGACGACGATGCGGTCGACGACCTGGAAGACGTGATGGATATTGTGCGCGATGAAGATGCAGGAGTGACCTGAGTCGCGCGCGTTGCGCACGAAACGCAGAACGCCCTGCGTCTCGGCGACGCCGAGATTGTTAGTCGGCTCGTCAAGGACGATCAGATCGCTGTCGAAATGCAGCGCCCGTGCGATCGCCACCGCCTGGCGCTCGCCGCCCGACAAGGATGCGATCGGCGTCGAGGCGGGGATATCCTTCCCGATGCCGACTTTCTTGAGGAGATCGCCCGCGACCTTCTCCATCATCGGATAGTCCATGCGATTGAGGAAGCTGGGTCCCGTGATCGGCTCGCGACCGAGAAACAAGTTGCGCGCGATCGACAATTGCGTGACCAGCGCCGAATCCTGATAGATCGTCTCGATTCCCAGCGCGATCGCATCGGTCGTGCTGCGAATATTCACCTTCTCGCCGCGCATATAGATATCGCCGCTCGTCGCCGGCGCCGCCCCCGATAGAACCTTGATGAGGGTCGACTTGCCGGCGCCGTTGTCGCCGAGCAACCCGACGATCTCCTGCCTGTTGACGGTGACGGTGACGTCCTCGAGCGCGCGTACGCGGCCGTAATATTTTGTGATATGCTCCATGCGGACGAGTTCTTCGGCCATCGGCTCAACTTCCCGTCTGGTCGCGGCGGTCCAGCCACGAATGAAGAGCCATCATGCCGAGAATGATCGCGCCGATAAAGATGTTATAGGCGAGACCCGGCACGCCGATAAGTACGATGCCGTTGCGCATCACGCGCAGTATGAAAATGCCGAGCACTGTGCCGATGATCGTGCCGCGCCCGCCGGTCAGCGCCGTGCCGCCGATCACCACCATCGCGATGACCTCGAGTTCATAGCCGGTCCCGCTGTTGGGATTGGCCGCCGAGGTTCGGATCGAGCTGATGACGCCCGAAAGCGAGGCCATGACGGCGGAAAGCGCGAACAGGATCACCTTGGTTCGATCGACATTGACGCCGCGCGCCCGTGCGGCGCTCGCATTGCCGCCTGTCGCCAGGATCCAATTGCCCGCCTTGGTTTGCGCAAGCACATAATTGAGAATGACGGCTGCGGCGATGAACCAGAACAAGGACATATAAATGCGGAAGCTTCCGATATAGAATTCGCCGACGAGCGCCTCGGCAAGCCAGTGGCCGCCCGCGCTCCAGGTGCGCTGCGGAAAGCCGTCAGTGATGAACAGCGCCGAGCCGCGCACGACGAGCAGCATGCCGAGCGTCACCAGGAACGAAGGGATCTTGAGCCTCGTCACGAACCAGCCGTTGACGAGGCCGATCAGCGCGGCGACGACGAGGGCGATCACAAAGGCGACGTCCAATGAGACGATGCCGCCGTTGAACAGCGTCCACATCAGGACCGGCGAGAAGCCGAAGAGCGAGCCGACCGAAAGATCGAACTCGCCGGACGTCATCAACAGCGTCATGCTCAAGGCGATCAGCCCAAGCTCCACCGTGAAAGCCAGCGTGTTGCTGATGTTCTGCAGGGAGAGGAAGTCGGGATTGATCGCCCAGAAGCCGAAGAGTTCGACAACGAGGAGGACGAAAGGCCCGAATTCGGGCCGCGCGAGGGCGCGCTGAATGATGCTGCGCCGTTCCAAGTCAACCCGCCGGCCGCCAATACAAGCTACGTCGGCTGATTGCCCTCGCCCCAACCGTCCCCCGCAAGCGGCGGAGGCGGCGCGTCGCGCGTTGAGCGGGTTTCGGACGACTATCGCTGCGGCGGACAGGTCTTCTCCCGCCTGCGGGAGAAGATGGCCGCGAAGAGGCCTGGCGAAGGCTTGCGCAACCGGTATTGCTCATGAATTCAGATCACCGGGGTTGGACATGAGTCCGTCGGCTGCGCCGAAAGGATGGGCGGCGTCCGCCCGAAGGCGAACGCCTTTTCTTGCAGCCTATTTGCCCGAGAGGATCTTGTCGTAGAGCGCCGCCTTGTCCTTCTCATAGAGGGCGCCCGTAATGACGTTGAATCCCGGCGGGATGCCGCTCGCCGCCATCGCCGCCAGCGAAAGCGCGACATAGCTCGTCGCCTGCGGATCCTGCCATTGCGCGGCGTTGACATAGCCGTTGAGGACCTCTTGCGTGGTGTCGAGCGAATTGCCCCAGCCGACCACCGGGATTTCGCCGGGTTTCACGCCGACCTGATCGAAGACGCGCTTGATAGAGCCGTCGGCGAGATCGCCGAGGGAGACGATCGCCTTGATCTTCTTGCGGTTGGCCGTGAGGTAGTCGGCCATACGGGTGATCACCTCGCCCTGGTCGAGCGTGACTTCCGTCGTCTCCGTCGTGATCCCGAGCGGCTTGAAGACGCTCATGATGCCTTCAGTCTCCTGAACGCCGTACGTCGCGCCAGGCACTTCGACGGGCGTCCAGACGAAGTCGCCGCCCTTCACCAGCTTGTGATCGACGAGATACTGCGCCCAATTGCGACCGAAGACCGTGTTGTCGCCGCCGACATAGGCGGTGAAATGAGCCTTCGGATCGGGCGTGTTGAAATTGACGATCGGGATATGGGCGTCGAGCGCCTCCTTGGCGACCTCGACCAGGCTGCCGGGATCGGGGCTGGTGGTGACGATGCCGTCGGCCTTAGCGGCGATTGCGGAGCGGATCGCCTCTTGCTGCGAAGCGACGTTGCCATTGTGGAATGAAGTCTTGACGGTGTTGCCGGTATCCTTCGCCCATTGGTTCGCGCCGGCGAGAAAGTAGGTCCAGACCGGATCGGCGGGCGAGCCGTGAGAAATCCAGAAAAAGGTCTTGGCTTCGGCGGCCAAGGGCAAAGCCAGCGCCAGAATCGCGCCATAGATCAACAGCTTCAGATGTTTGAACATGTTGCATCTCCTCCCCGCGGCGATACGCGCCCGCTGGAGCGGGTCTCGTCGCCGAGGCGTAAAGACTTGCACGGGCCGGCGAGACCGGCAAGCCAGAGGTTTCCGCGCGCCTTTTGCCCTGCTCGGCGTCGTCGTCTTGCAAGTGGTCGCGGCGACGGGGAGATGGCGCCCCGCTTACGCCGCCTTGGCCTTTGGCCGCACTTCGGCGCTGTAGTCGTCGATCAGCGCGCCGGTGATGTTGCCGGGCGTGTAATTATAGGGGCCGATTTCGCCGACCGGGGTCACTTCCGCGGCGGTGCCGGTGATGAAGCATTCGTTGAAGGACGACAATTCCTCAGGCGAGATGCGGCGCTCGGCGACTTCGAAGCCCCGGCGCTTGGCGATCTCGATCACTGTCTCGCGCGTGATGCCGGCAAGGAAGCAATCGGCGATCGGGGTATGCAGCACGCCGTCCTTGATGAAGAAAATATTGGCGCCGGTGCATTCGGCGACCCTGCCCTGCCAATCGTACATCAGCGCGTCGGCGTAGCCGCGCCGCTCCGCGCGGTGCTTTGAGATCGTACAGATCATATAGAGGCCGGCCGCCTTGGCGCGCGCCGGCGCGGTCGCCGGATCGGGCCGGCGATATTCGGCGATGTCGAGACGGATGCCTTTCATGCGTTGAGCCGGATCGAAATAGCTCGGCCAATCCCAGGCGGCGATGGCGAGATGGATCTTGTTGTGCTGAGCCGAGACGCCCATCATCTCCGAGCCGCGCCAGGCGATCGGGCGGACATAGGCGTCGGCGAAGCCGTTCTTCTGCAGAACCAGCGCCTTGGCCGCGTCGATTTCGGCGACCGTATAGGGAATCTCAAAGTCGAGGATACGGGCCGATTCCCGCAAGCGCTCCGAATGCTTGGTCGATCGGAAAACCTCGCCGCCATAGGCGCGCTCGCCCTCGAAGACGGCGCTGGCGTAATGCATGGCGTGGGTCAGCACGTGAACCTTGGCTTCGCGCCAGGGGACGAGTTGGCCGTCATACCAAATCAAGCCGTCGCGATCGTCAAATGCCTGGCCCGCCATTTGCGCTCCTCCTCAACTCCCAAGTGGCTCGTTTGGAATTCAGCCGCGCACGGCTTAAATTCGCCTCGCGAATAAGAGATAGCAAGAACTTCAAAATATGTCAACATTACTGACGTAATTGGCCGGACCGATGGAAATTGCTGTGAAATCCGGCGCGTCGACCCAGGCGGCAGGCGACGAGGCCGTGCCGATCTACGCCCTGATCGAATTGTTTTTCTTCGCCTATCGCGACTTTGTCGGCGACGCCGACCGACTGCTCGAGACCTTTGGCTTCGGCCGCGCCCATCATCGCGTTCTGCATTTCGTCAGCCGCCAGCCCGGCCTGACGATCGCCGAACTCCTGGACATTTTGAAAATCACCAAACAGAGCCTCAACCGGGTGCTCAAGGAGCTGATCGCCGAATCCTTTATAGAAGCGCGGGCTGGCGCTTTGGATCGCCGCCATCGTCAGCTCTTCACCACGCCGAAAGGCTCGCGCCTCGCCCGCGATCTGGCGCTCTTACAAACGCGGCGCTTTTCGCGGGCGATGGAGGGCCTTGGGCCGGACGGGCGCGAGCGGGCGATGGCCTTTCTCCTCGCCATGGTCGATTCCCATGAACGAAAGCGGGTCATGGAGCTGATCGGCATGAAGGCCGCGGAGGCGCAATCGTG
>DASZFX010000534.1:0-5918 GCA_035939375.1 Roseiarcus sp. | reverse complement strand
GCTGGTCTTCGCCGGCGAAGCGCGCAAGCTGAAGCGAGCCCTGGCCAAGGCGGCGGCGGGCGAAGCCTTTCTGTTGCAGGGCGGCGATTGCGCCGAGAGCTTCGCCGAACATTCCGCCGACAATATCCGCGACTTCTTCCGCGTATTCCTGCAGATGGCGGTGGTGATGACATTCGCCGGCTCCTCGCCGGTGGTGAAGGTCGGGCGCATCGCCGGGCAATTCGCCAAGCCTCGCACGACGGGAACCGAGAAGATTGACGGCGTCGAATTGCCGGCCTATCGCGGCGACATCATCAACGACATCGCCTTCGAAGCGGGGGCGCGCGAACCCGATCCGCGCCGTCAGTTGGAGGCCTATCGCCAGTCGGCGGCGACGCTGAACCTGTTGCGCGCCTTCGCCAATGGCGGCTACGCCAATCTCGAGAACGTGCACCGCTGGATGCTCGGCTTCGTCAAGGACAGTCCGCAATCGGGCCGCTACCAGGAACTCGCCGATCGCATCACCGAGACGCTCGGCTTCATGCGCGCGATCGGTCTCGACGCCGAGGCGCATCCCGAGTTGCGGGCGACCGATTTCTACACTTCGCACGAGGCGTTGCTGCTCGGTTTCGAGCAGGCGATGACGCGCGTCGATTCGACCACAGGCGATTGGTACGCGACCTCCGGCCATATGTTGTGGGTCGGCGACCGTACCCGCCAGCTCGACGGCGCTCACGTCGAATATTGCCGCGGCGTGAAGAATCCGATCGGCCTCAAATGCGGGCCGAGCCTGCAACCGGACGAATTGCTGCGCCTCATCGACGCGCTCGATCCGGCCGCCGAACCCGGCCGCCTGACGCTGATCTGCCGCTTCGGCGCCGAAAAGATCGAGGCCGCCCTGCCGCCGCTGATCCGCACCGTCCAGCGAGAAGGCCGCAAGGTCTTGTGGTCCTGCGACCCGATGCACGGCAATACGATCAAATCCGCCTCCGGTTATAAGACCCGCCCCTTCGATCGCATCGTCGGCGAGATCAAATCCTTCTTCGCGGTACACAAGGGCGAGGGGACCTACGCCGGCGGTGTCCATCTGGAGATGACCGGCAAGGACGTCACCGAATGCACCGGCGGCGCCAGGGCGATCAGCGAGGCGGACCTCCACGACCGCTACCACACCTATTGCGATCCGCGCCTCAACGCCGAGCAGGCGATCGAAGTCGCTTTCCTGGTGGCGGAATTGCTGAAGGCCGAGCGGCTGGCGACGGGTTATAAGCACGTCGAC
The DNA here is from genome assembly GCA_035939375.1 of Roseiarcus sp. Taxonomy (GTDB): domain Bacteria; phylum Pseudomonadota; class Alphaproteobacteria; order Rhizobiales; family Beijerinckiaceae; genus Roseiarcus. The sequence continues at coordinate 4,660 of DASZFX010000534.1, read as the reverse complement.
GCGGCGGAATAGGGATTAGGCCAGAAAGCCGGGGAGCGGGATTTTCCACGCTGGGCCACATCGGCCCACCGTCGTCAAGCGCCATAGGCGCTGCTCCGCTTCGCTTCGCCCCTTCGGGTGACGACGCCGGTCAGATGTGGCTTTCGGCCGGCATGAACTTTGGCGACGAAACCCCGCTCAAGGCAGGTTTCGTCACCAATGCCCACAAAACGGCAGAGGCGCGCGCAGGGGTCACGCCGAGCACGACTCCCGCAGTTCAAGTCGGGACGTGCGTATCCGCTAGCCTATGCCCAGCGCCGATCGAGGCCGTTTCACTGAGGTTCAGCGCCCCTGAATGAGCCATGTCAAATCCTGTCTTTGTCGAGGAGGCCGCGCGCCGCGTCCCGGTGATCCATGAGACCGACGTTCTCGTCGTCGGCTCCGGCCCCGGCGGGCTGGCGGCGGCGCTTGCGGCGGCGCGGGCGGGCGTCGAAGTCGCGCTCCTCGAGCGCTTCGGCTGTTTCGGCGGCAATATCACCGCGGTCGGCGTCGAGGGCTTCGCCTGGTACCGCCACGAGGCGACGATCGAAGCCGGCGGGATCGGCCGAGAATTCGAGGAGCGCGCCAAGGCGATGGGCGCGGCTACGCGGGAGAGCCAGTCGCTGAGCTACGAACTCGATTCGGAAGGTTTCAAGCTCGTCGCCGACCGGCTCGTGGAGGAAGCCGGCGTTCGCCCGATGCTGCATCGCCTTTTCGTCGCTCCGATCATGAACGGCGACAGGATCATCGGCGTCATCGCCGAATCCAAAGCTGGACGCGAGGCGATCCTCGCGCGCCGCGTGATCGACGCGACCGGCGACGCCGACGTCGCCTTTCGCGCTGGCGCGCCGACGATCAAGACGCCGATCGAGCACATGCAGGCGGCCTCCGTGATGTTCCATCTCGCCGGCGTCGACAAACGCGCTTTCCTGGAAGGCGTTCGCGCCGACCCGCAGACCTATGGCGACTGGTCGACCGGCGAATGGAAAGTCGAGACCTCAGGCAAGGAGGACAAGATGTTCTCGCCGTTCCTCGGCAAGCCCTTCGCCCAGGCGATCGCCGCCGGCGTGATCCCCGCCCATCTCGCGACGATCGGCGGCACCTGGGGCGCGGTCCATGACACGGGCGAACTCACCTATATGAACCTCATCCATCTCGCCGGCTGCGACGGTGTTGATCCCGACAGCCTGACGCGATTCGAAATCGAGGGCCGCCGGCAGGCGATATATGCGATCGAAGCGCTGCGCCGCTTTACGCCGGGCTGCGCCGGCGCGCGCTTGCGAAACTTCGGCATGACCATCGGCATTCGCGATACGCGCAAGATCGACGCCGAATACAATCTGACCGAAGGCGATGTGCGCAACCAAGCGCGATTCGAGGACACGATCGGAATCTACCCCGAATTCATCGACGGCTACGGCGTGCTCATCCTGCCGACGACCGGGCGCTACATGCATATCCCCTATCGCGCGCTGGTCCCCCAGGGCGTCGGGGCCCTGCTGGTCGCCGGCCGCGCCATCGGCGGCGACCGCATCGCCCATGCAGCGACGCGCAACATGGCTTGCTGCGCCGTCGCCGGGCAGGGGGCGGGAATCGCGGCGGCGTTGTCGGTCCGCGACGGGCGGGAGCTTGACCGGATCGGCATCGCCGCTGTTCATCGGGAGCTCGAGCGGCAGGGGGTGCGCTTCAGATGAACGTTCGTCGAAAGGCCGCGTCCAGGGGACGACGGCGCAGCCTTGTTCTTTGCCGCGCTCGCTGACGAGGATCGTCTTCTTTCACCGCCTGCGGACTTGGCGCGAAAGTACTTAAGCCGTCATGTGAGCGATAGGGCGTCGTTTCGCCATGGGGCGCGGCAAGCGCGCCCCATGGCGAAGCTGTCTCTCTGGAACTGCGACGCCTGATGGTTTGCTTCTCGTTTCGCGCCTTATAAGGGACGGTCATAGCGGCTCACTGGGATGCGAAAAGATCGGCAAGAGCCTGCGCCTGCTTCACCAGGGCGGGAAACTCGGGCGCGCGGCTCGCCTGCTCCGACCAGCATTTGTGAAGCGCCTTCGCGCCGTCGTCTTCCAGCCGCGTCGATTCGTTGAAGCTCCTTTCGTCCTTCAGGCCCGAATCCTGGTACTTCTTCTGCGCCGCGTCGCTCTTGGCCTTGAAGCCTTGCCAGACGGCGTCGCACGCCGCGATCGGCGCTGTCTTGGTCTCGGCATTGACGATGGCGATGAAGACCTTGGGACCCTTGGTCACGGCGACGGCGATTTCGCTTGGCGGGTCGATCGCGAGGTCCTGCGATTGCTGGACGAGAAGGGCGACGGCGACGCCCGCGCCGTCGGGCTTGCGGATCGGCAGGGGCGCGAAGATCGACACGGCCGCATCCGTGCTGACGGCCTGCGTATAAAAGGCCTCCGAATGAAAGGCGCTCTCCGCGCCGGTCGGCGGGTTCGCCTCCTTCTTCCACCAATCCTTGTGCGCATTGAGCCAATGTTGCATGAGGCCGTCGGTCGTCACGAGCGCGCTGCCTGCATTCTCTTTGGCGGCGGCGACGCTGATCCCGTCGAGCGCCCCTGAGCCGATGTCGTCGACGAGCAGGGATTCAGGGCTCATCGTCGCCTCGCCCGAGAAGCCTTCAAGCCGCAACGGTCCGATGAGGCTCTTCAACTGCGCCTCGAGCCCGGCGCGCAAGCGCTTGTCCTCGGCGACCTGCTTGTCGCCCGACTTCTGCTTCAAGACCGCGATCGCATGGTCGCGCGCGGCAAGATAGGCCTGTTCGGGCGGCGCGGCCGAGGCGCAAGGGGCGGCGCAAAGGGCTGCGGCGATCAGAACGAGCAAGGCGAAGATGTTGGGGCGCATATCTGTGCTTCTTTCCAAAAGCGAGGCTCGGGAGACAAGGGGATTGCTGGGCGCCGCGCAATAATCGGCGCTCCGCCGCCTTAAACGCCATACGATCGCGTCCGGCAGGCCGCGCGGTAGTCATTGCCGATCCCCCTCCCGTCGCGCTAAACGCAGCCCCATGCCTTCGCCCGCCAATCGCCTCGTCATCGCCCTCGGGCAGCTCGACGCCACGGTCGGCGATATCGAGGGCAACGCCAGGCGCCTCACAGAGGCGCGGAAGGAAGCGGCCGGCTTCGACGCCGATCTTCTGATGTCGCCGGAACTCTACCTTGCCGGCTATCCGCCGGAGGATCTGGTGCTGAAGCCGGCCTTTCAGGAAGCCTGCCGCGCCAGCCTCGAAGCCTTGGCGCGCGAAACCGCGGACGGCGGCCCCGCGCTGCTCGTCGGCTTGCCATGGGTCGAGGACGGCGCGCCCTATAACGCTTACGCCTTGCTTGACCGCGGCCGGATCGAGGCGGTCCGCTTCAAGGTCGATCTGCCCAATTACGGGGTCTTCGACGAAAAGCGCGTCTTCAAGCCGGGTCCGGCGCCGGGGCCGATCGTCTTTCGCGGCGTGCGCATCGGCGTGCCGATCTGCGAGGACATCTGGGGGCCGGAGCCGGTCGAATGCATCGCCGAGACGGGCGGCGAAATCCTGCTCGTGCCGAACGCCTCCCCCTATGAGCGCGACAAGGTCGGCCTGCGCCAGCAGATCGCGGTTGCGCGCGTCGTCGAAAGCGGGTTGCCGCTGATCTATCTCAACCAGGTCGGCGGCCAGGACGAGCTTGTCTTCGAAGGCGCTTCTTTCGCCCTCAATGCCGATTGCTCGCTCGCGGTCCAATTGCCGGCCTTCCGTCAAAGGGTCGCGCGCACGGTCTGGGAGCGGGGATCAGAAGGCTGGCGCTGCGTCGAGGGCGAACGCGTCCTCGTCGAGGAGGGCGATGAAGCCGACTATACGGCCTGCGTCCTGGGTTTGCGCGACTATGTCGAGAAGAACCGTTTTCCCGGCGTGGTGCTCGGCCTTTCGGGCGGCATCGATTCGGCGCTTTGCGCGGCGATGGCGGTCGACGCTCTCGGCGCAAGCCGCGTCCATGCGATCATGCTGCCCTATCGCTTCACCTCGAACGAATCGATCCACGACGCGGCGGGTTGCGCCGAGGCGCTGAGGATACGCTACGATACGATCCCCATCGCCGGCCCCGTGGAGGCGACCGAGGCCGCGCTGCATCCTCTCTTCGATGGCCGGATGCGCGACACCGCGGAAGAGAACATCCAGAGCCGGGCGCGCGGCCTGATCCTCATGTCCGTTTCGAACAAGTTCGGATCGATGGTGGTGACGACCGGCAACAAATCGGAAATGTCGGTCGGCTACGCGACGCTCTATGGCGACATGAACGGCGGCTTCAACCCGATCAAGGACCTCTACAAGACCGAAGTCTTCCGCCTCGCCGCGTTGCGCAACCGCTGGAAGCCTCAAGGCGCGCTGGGGCCGGACGGCGTGGTGATCCCGACCAACATCATCGTCAAGCCGCCGACCGCGGAATTGCGCGAGAACCAGAAGGACGAGGATTCGCTGCCGCCTTATCCCGCGCTCGACGCGATCCTGCGCGGTCTGGTCGAAAGAGAAATGCGCCTTGCCGATATTATCGCCGAAGGGCACGATCCCGAGACGGTCAAGAAGGTCGAACGATTATTGTACCTTGCCGAATATAAGCGCCGCCAATCGGCGCCGGGCGTGAAAGTGAGGTCGAAGAATTTCGGTCGCGACAGGCGC
>DASZFX010000533.1:0-3102 GCA_035939375.1 Roseiarcus sp. | reverse complement strand
ATTAAACCCTTAGGGCGGCGCCGTTTGGCGCCGCCTTTTTGCTTCGCGCCTTCTTCAAAGGCCATCCCGTAACCCAACAGCAAGGACGGCCAAAGCCGCCGCCCGAAGAAGCCATTCACCATATCGCCCAAACGCCAGGGACCGAGCCGCTCACTAAACCTCGCGTAAAGAGCTGCGCCCTATCCTGGCCGGAACGGGACGATAAGAACAAACGGTTAAGCGTCATGCAGATCAGCCAGACACAGGAACTGGAAGACGGCCGCCAAACCTTTGCGATTGGCCGCATCAAGGCTGTCGGCGCCTGGCGCGGCGCCAATGCCGCCCGCAGCGAGGCCGAGCGTCTCGCCGCCCTCAAGGCCCTGATCCGCGAAGCCGAGGATTACGGCGCCGACGCCATCGTCGGGGTTGATTTTCAGGTCGATGGCGTCATCGGCGGCGATATCGAGGGGGTCGCCCTGCGTCGCGTCGTGGCGAGCGGCCTCGCCGTGCGCATCGCTTTGGCCGCGTAAGATCCTCCTTCGCCTGATATCGCCGGCCGTCTATCATGCGTCTCTCCCCGTCAGGCGAGACGCATATGGCCCGCAAAAGCTCCAAGAAAAAAACCGGCGAGACAGTAACCGCGCTCGCCCTCGCGCCGGCCGAATTCACGCCGGACATGGCGGCCTATTTCGACAAGTGTCGCGAGAAGCTCGGCTTCGTGCCGAATGTGCTGAACGCCTACGCCCATGACATGGCCAAGCTCGAGGCCTTTGCGACCTTCTACAATGACCTGATGCTGGCGCCGTCCGGCCTCTCCAAGCTCGAACGCGAGATGATCGCGGTCGCGGTCGCTTGCGAAAACCATTGCTTCTATTGCCTGACCGCGCATGGCGCGGCGGTGCGCCAGCTTTCCGGCGATCCCGCGCTCGGCGAATTGATGGCGATGAACTGGCGCGCCGCCGAACTTTCGCCGCGCCATCGCGCCATGCTCGCCTTTGCGACGAAATTGACGCGCGCCAGCGCGGAGATCGGAGAGGCGGATCGACAGGCCCTGCGCGATCAGGGTTTTTCAGATCGCGACATCTGGGACATCGCCGCTGTCGCCAGCTTCTTCAACATGTCGACCCGCATGGCTTCCGCGGTCGACATGCGGCCGAACCCGGAGTATCACGCCCAAGCGCGTTGAGGGGCCGCGCTCCAGCTTCCGCCGGAGGATCGGCCTATTCTTCGTTCGTTGACCCCCGTCCTTTTCCCGCTTCGGCTCGCGGCGGCTCTTATCGCAACGATCGGGGCGTCGTCGCACGCTCTCGCTGCCGATGCTTGCCTGTACCAGCCGCCGCCGATTGCCGGCCTCGTCGGCGCCGAGGCGGTCGCCGACTATCGTTCGACCTTGCTCGCCTGCCGCAAGGGCGACGAGAAACGCTTCGCCATTCGCCGGATGACGATCGCCGCGTCGCCTTGGCTGCTTCTGGTCGACCCTGCCGCGTTTACGACGACGATCGAGAGCGCCGGGTGCTGGACTTGCGCGCCCGTGGAAGAGGACGCGCTGAAGACGACGCGGTACATCGAGGCCGTCGAGCGTTCCGCGGAAACGCCGGGGCTCGTGCACCGGACATTTCTGCGGGACGCGGGCCTGATCCATGGCGCGACGCCGGGGGATTTCATCACCGGCGATCTTTGTCCGAGTCATCGCCCGCTCGATCGGCGCTTTTTTGAAAAGCTGAAATCGAACGGCGCGGGCACGCCGGTCGCGCTGTCGATTTCGGGCCGCTGGCTCAAACATCACGCGGCGGACTTCCAATGGCTGCGCGCGCAAGCCGCCTCCGGCGCGCTCGACATTCTTTGGACGAACCATACCTACTATCACCCCTATGCGAAGGGACGACCCGACGACGAGACCTTCCTGCTGACGAAGGGCGTCGACCCGGATTACGAAATCCTCGAAAACGAGCGGTTGCTGATCGCCAATGGCGGCACGCCCTCGATCTTCTTCCGCTTTCCCGGCCTTGTCTCGTCCTCGCCGCTGATGCAGGCGGTCCGCCGCCATCATTTGGTGTCGATCGGCGCCGATTCCTGGCTCGCCAAGGGCCAACGGCCGGCGCCCGGATCGATCGTCCTCGTCCATCCTAACGGCAATGAGGAGAGCGGGATCGACTTGTTCGCCAAATACTACGACAATGGAAAGATCGCGCGGCCCCTGGAGCCGCTTGCGGCAGCGCCGTGAACATCGGGCGGCGATGACGAGTTATGACCCGTCGCGAGAAATCCCGGCCTGGCTCGGATCAGGCGCATGCGACGAGGATTTTACATCATTCACGCGAAGAGGGAGGCGAGGATGCGACAACGAGCCGAACAATGGACGACGATCAGAATCCGGGCCGAGGAAGCGGGAAGGCCGGACGAGCGACGCTTGCATCAAGAATATAGTTTGCATCTTGAAAGCGAGGGGCGCCCAGACGCCGCCGTCATCTATTGGCGACGGGATGACGACGGCGGACAGATTTTCTATTTTTCGCCTAAAGCTGCGACCCTCGCCGGCGCGCTGCTCGACCCCTTCTCGCCGCGTCCGGTTTCATCGTCGAATATGCGGGATTTGCGCCAGCAGGGGATCCAGCTCGCCAATTGGCGCCACAGCTACGTCAATCTGCGGTAATACGAATTTCGTCGCGCGGCGCGCGCGAGGCTTCCCCGCTCCGCAAGACGGCTGTCTTAGGGAAACAGCACGAATGGCCTCGTTTGGCTCACATGATGGCGGCGTTTATCCGCGCAGCCGCTGCGCCACTTCGTCCGGCATGGGCCGGCTCTTCAGCCGCCCGTCCGCTTCCTCGACGACCCAGACGCGCTTCTCACGCCCCTCGACCGCCAGGGCCCCCTTGTTGAAGAGCTTATGGTGGACCTCAAAGCTCGATCGCCCGACGACGGCGACGGTCGAGACGATCTCGACCTCGTCGCCATAGCGCGCGGGCCGGTGGAACGTTGCGCTCGTATCGATCAGCGGAATGCCGACGACGCCGTATTTTACGCGCATCTCGCGCTTTTCGACGCCGAGCCTGGCGCTGACCAGCAGCGTCGTCGACCCGTCGAAATATTCAAAGAAGCGCGGGTTGAAGACGATGCCGGCCG
>DASZFX010000532.1:0-8037 GCA_035939375.1 Roseiarcus sp. | reverse complement strand
AGGGGAAAGGCTTCATGGATCGTATTGTCCGGGCAGTTCAGGAAAGCCGCGCCGGTCTTTGCGAGTTTTTCGGCCGATACAAGCATCAGATCGGCGACGCCCCGCCAGTCGCCGCGATAGAGGCAATCCGTATAATCGGCGAGAGAATGCGAATGGATCGAGATTTCCGGATGGGCATACGGCCCGAGCCGCGCCGGGCCTTCCGCGCAGATCGTCCGATAGCAAAGCGCGGCGCCTTCGGCGGAACAGGCGACGATGCCGAGGGGTCGAGGCTTCGCCATCACGCTTTCCGGTTCTGAGCGTCCCAATAGAGTTCGAGATTGGCGATCAGCGCCGGGCTGAAATGGCAATGGGCCTGTTCGCGCGCATAGACGGCGCAATAGCGGCGGAAGAGATCGAGCGGCTCTTCGCCGACGCGAAAAGCGCGCCTGTTGCCGACAGCCCCAACTGCGCCCGAACTGGTCAGTCCCGCGACGACTTGGCTGATCGCAGCGTCCATCTCGTCAGGCGGGGCAATTTCGTCGCAAATCAGCCGCCCTTCCGCACTGTCGCAGGCGAGCCTTCGCCCATATTGAATGAGCTGGCGCGCGACGCGATCGCCGACGAAACGCGGCAGGCGCAAATTTGAAGCGCCGGGAATGATGCCCTCTTTTCGCGCCGGCAGCGTCATATAGGCGTCGCTCGCGGCGATGACGTAATCCATGGTCAACAATATCTGGCAATGGCCGCCGATCGCGAAATTCTCGACCGCCGCGATCCAGGGCTTCTCGATCCCGAAGCCGTGAACATCGTCCGGCAAAAGGTCCGGGCGGGCGACGCCGCGCAGGAACTTGTGCACGAAGCCGAGATCGCGCTGCATGTACCAGACAAAGGGAATCTCGCCGCGATAGAGGTGGGTAAGATTGATGCCGGCGCCGAAAATGCGTTTGTCCCGGTATTTGGCGTGATCGACCTTGCCGCCGCGGAGCACGGCGATGTGGCTGGCGGGATCGAGGATGGCGACGTCGACCGCGGTCTCCATGTCGTCGATCGTTCCTTGATCCTCGGCGTTGAGATAGCGCGGATTGCGAGCGATGAGGTGGACGGCCTTGCCGTGTCGCTCGAGTCTGGCGGCGCCGAGATCGAGAACATCGGCGCCGGCGAAGCGCGAGAGCGCCTCCCGGCTCTCCGGCCGCGGCAGCAACATGGCGTGGCAGAGATGAAGCCCGCTGCGCTCATGGCCGAGGATATGGGCGAGGAAGACGCCCTGGTCGATTTCGAGCCCGTCCTTGTCGCGCTGCAGCGTCCCGGCCTCTTCCGCGATTTCCCGCCGCGCCGGCGTGAGGCCCGGAAAGGCCTCCGAAGCCGCCAGGACCAAGTCCTCGACGCGGATGAAACGCGAGAAATCATGCGTCAGCGTCCCATAGATCTTCTCGATATGCGCCCGCAGGAAAGCTTCGCGGGCGGCGCGCGCTCGCGCGCGTATGGCGGCGGCGGCCGCTTCCTCGTCGCTATTGCGGCGGGGTTTTTTCGGCAATCGTTCGACCAGCGCTGCGGCATGGCGCCAATAGAGGGAATAGCGCAAGCGATCGTCGCCGAAATCCCTCGCCGCCTCGGGCTCGGCGGAAAGCCATTCCTCGATCCCCTCCGCCGGCAATCCGGCTTTGCGCAGAACCGCGGCCGTCACGTCCGGCGAATCTTCTTCGACGCTCATCGCTTTCAACCCTTAGGTCTCAGGTCGACCACGCGCTTGGCCTTGCCTTGCGAACGCTCGAGCGTTCCCGGCGGGACGATACGCGCCTTTGCCGTCACCCCGACATAGGCCTTGACGAGATGTTCGGCCTTGCGCTCCCGCTCGGCGATCTCGTCGCCGTTGAGTTTGCCGGCGAGCGAAGCGCGCAATTCGACCACGATATCGAGTTCGTCAAGCCGATCGGGACGGCGCAGCTCCAAGAGGTAGTGCGATGAAAGACATTCTTCCTGCGCCAGCACGGCCGCGATTTGCGACGGGAAGACATTGACGCCGCGGATGATCAACATGTCGTCGCTGCGGCCCTTGAAGCGGTCGAGACGCCGCATGACGCGCCCCGCGCCTGGCAGCAACCGCGTCAAGTCGCGCGTGCGGTAGCGGATGACGGGCATGCCTTCCTTGGTGAGCGTGGTCAGCGCCAATTCGCCGGCCTCGCCTTCCGCGAGGACGGCGCCGGTCTCGGGATCGACGATCTCGGGGTAGAAATGATCCTCCCAGAGCGACAGCGCTTGCTTGCTGTCGATGCGCTCCTGTGCGACCCCTGGACCCATCACCTCGGACAATCCGTAAAGGTCGAGCGCATCGATCCCCATCCGCGTCTCGATTTCCTCGCGCATTCCCTCGGTCCAGGGCTCGGCGCCGAAAATGCCGACGCGCAGGCTGGATTGACGCGCATCGAGCCCCTGGCGCTCGAATTCATCGGCGATCGCCAACATGTAGGAGGGCGTCACCATGATGATATCGGGCTTGAAGTCGTTGATGAGCTGCACTTGGCGCTCGGTGAAACCGCCGCCGACCGGGATGACCGCGGCGCCGAGATATTCGCCGCCGTAGTGGGCGCCGAGGCCGCCGGTGAAGAGGCCATAGCCGTAAGCGACATGGATCTTGTCGCGCGAGGAGCCGCCGGCGGCGCGAATCGAGCGCGCCATGAGATGCGCCCAGGTTTCGATGTCCTTCTTCGTATAGCCGACCACCGTCGGCCTGCCGGTCGTGCCGCTCGAAGCATGAATGCGGACGATCTCGTCCATCGGCGCGGCGAACATGCCGAAGGGATAATTGGCGCGAAGATCATCCTTGGTGGTGAAGGGGAATTTCGCGATGTCGTCGAGAGCGACGAGATCGTCGGGCTGAACGCCGGCGGCCTCGAATGCCTTGCGATAATGCGGCACGCGTTCATAGGCGCGGCGCAGCACGCTCTTGAGGCGCGCAAGCTGAAGCGCGCGAAGCTCGTCGACGCCCGCCTTTTCGATCGGCTCGATCTCGTCGGCGCCCACCGGTTGCTCCTCCGGCGCCGTTTGATACGACGCCAAGCCGCGCTTTTGACAGCGCCAAGGGCCATCGATCGCCCGGCGGGGATTATGCGCCGCAGAAATTCGAACTCAAGCCCGGTTCTGGCTCAGGCCCTCAGCTGTCCGCCGAGGAGCCGGCAAAAAGCGAGTCGAGAACCCCCTACCCCGTCAACGCGCGGCGCTCCATGTTGCTGCGCCGGAAGAGATCGTACAAGGCGATCACCCTTCGGCCTTCGCGGGCGGTCAGCGCCTCCTGTGGCGCGCGTCCCGCAATAACGTCGAGGAAATGGCGCGTCGAAGGCGCGAAACTGGCGCCCCAATCGGCATCGAGATTGTGGAAGGCTCGAACTTCGCCGCCGCGGTAAAGCGTCAGCGCCGGCTCGTCGAGCATCCGGTCGGAGCAGCGCGTGACGTGAATGATTCCCTCTTCGCCCTGGATTTCGAAGCGCTCGGCGTCGGCGTAATAGTCCGTACGCAGCGTCATCTTCAGGGCAAGCGAGACGTCCCAGACGCCGTGTACCGGCGGATCGACGTGACGCCAGGTCAGCGACGCCGGCGCGTCATAGACGCCGGCCGGCGTCTCGGTCCGCTCGATACAGGCAAAGCCGTCGCGCACTTCGCCGAACAGCCACAGGGCCACCGCCATCATATGATGGCCGTGATCGAAGACCATCGGTCCGCCGCGCTCTTCCGCCGCAAGCGCGTGGCGCCAGCGGCTTGCGGCTTCCGGCACGCGCCAGGCCTGGGTGCGGTCGGCCATAACCACCTTCATGCGAAAATGGAGCGGCTTGCCGATCGCGCCGTCTCGCAACAAATCGCGCGCGCGCACGAGCGGCGGATAGAAGACAAAATTCTCGAAGACCTTGAGCCGCCTGCCGCTGGCGTCGGCGGCGGCTATCATCCGGTCGCATTCGGCGAGCGACATCGCCATGGGTTTTTGAACGCTGACGTGCGCGCCGGCGGCGAGCGCCGCAACCGTCATCGCCTCATGCAAGGGATGCGGCGTCAGGATTTCGATGAGGTCGAGGTCGGCCCGCAGCAGATCTGCGAAGTCGCGCGTCGCCCGGGCCCGCGGATGGTCTGCGGCGCGGCGAGCCAGCAGCGCAGGATCGCTCTCGCATAGCGCGGCGATTTCCGCCTCGGGATGGTCGAGATAGCCGCGGACGTTAAGATCGAACACGCGGCCGAGGCCGACGAAGCCGACGCGCAGCCTGGGCGCCATGGGGTCTCCTCTCCCGCCGCAATTTGGCGGAAATTGTAGATCGCGCGACAAATATTGCTAGTGTGGCCGCCGCCAGCAGCGCTGAGAAGGAGCAGCCCTTGTCCCGCGTCGTCATCATCGGCGGAAGCGGCCATATCGGGACCTATCTCGCCCCGCGGCTGGTCGGGGCGGGATTCGAGGTGATCAGCGTCAGTCGCGGCGAGCGCGAGCCCTATCAGCCGCACGGCGCCTGGAAGTCGATCCGCAAGGTGACGCTGGATCGCGAAGGCGAGGAGAAGGCGGGCGGCTTCGGCCGGAAGATCCGCGCGCTACGGCCCGACATCGTCATCGACATGATCTGTTTCACGCAAGCCAGCGCGCGACATCTGGTCGAGTCCCTCGACGGCGAGGTGCAGCATTTCCTTCATACGGGAACGATCTGGGTGCACGGCCCGAGCGTCGAGGCGCCGACGACCGAAATTCAGCCGCGCCGTCCCTTCGGCGAATATGGAATCGCGAAGGCGGCGATCGAGGCCTATCTCATCGAGGCGGCGCGCAAAGAGAGGTTTCCGGCGACCATCATCCATCCCGGCCATATCGTTGGGCCGGGCTGGGCGCCCCTGAACCCAGCCGGCCACTTCAATCCGCGCGTCTTCACCATGCTGGCCAAGGGCGAAGAACTCGTATTGCCCAATTTCGGGCTCGAGACCGTTCACCACGTCCACGCCGACGATGTGGCCCAGCTTTTCATGTGCGCGATCGCCCATTGGAGCGCTTCAGTGGGCGAGGCTTTTCACGCTGTTTCGCCGGCCGCCGTGACGCTTCGCGGCTATGCCGAGGCGATGGCGGCATGGTTCGGCCGTGAGGCGAAGCTTCGTTTTTTGCCCTGGCCGGAATGGAAGCGCGAGCACAGCGAGCTGGAGGCGACGCAGACCTATGATCACATCGCGCACAGCCCGAATTGCAGCATCGCCAAGGCGGAGCGCCTCATCGGCTATCGTCCGCGCTACGGCTCGATCGCGGCGGTCTGCGAATCGGTGCGTTGGCTGATCGAGAAAGGGATAGTCGAGGTCGAGGGCGAAAAGCGCTGACGGCCGCCCACGCAACGCAAATAGCGAGCCCTTCTCATCTCGGTTCGCTGGCGGCTTCGATGAAGCGCGAGCCGCCTCGCTTATTGCGGCGCCAGCACGAAGGCGCCGCGCTGCAGGTCGTCCTGCAAAATCTCCGGCTTCTGCTGGTCGTCGGTCATGCGCGAGACCTCCTCGCGCAATTCGCGGAAGGCGTCGTCGACGCGAAGGCCGGGCGTCGCGATGATTTGGGCGAAGGCCTGGGCGAAGGGGCTGCCCTTCCCTTCCGCCCCGTCGATGGCGGTCTTCCCGAGTTGCGTCGACATGCCGATGAACAATTGCCGATGCAATTGGATGTCGATCCGCTCGAAGCCGCGATCGCCGGCGCCGCGATGGAACGGATCGTTGCGGCAGGCGTCGATGAAGGCCAGCGTAATCTTGGCCGGCGCGGAAATGCGGTCGATCACCTCATCGAGCGGCATGCCGTCTCGTCGCAGCATCGCCGGGGACGTAGCGCCAAGATCAGCCGAAGTCGACATCAGGTAGTTGTGCTCACGAGACCCATAACTGATCGCAAAACCATGGCCGGCGAAATAGAAAAGTACGACGTCCGGCCGGTCTTCCTTGGCGACGAAGTCGGTCAAGGCGGCGTCCATGCCCTTGAAATCGGCGTTCTTCACCTCGGTGACGACAAAGCCGATATTCTTCAAGGCGGCTGTGACAAGATCGGCGTCATAGAGCGGATTGGCCAGAGCGGCATTGGAATAGTCGCGATTGCCGATGACCAGAGCGACGCGGCGACCGGCATAGGCGGGCGCCGTCGGCTGCTCGACGACAGGCTTGGGCGGCGCCTGGAGCGCGGCGATCTTTGCCGCGACCTCTTTGCCCAATGGATCGCCGACGGGAATCAGCGGCAAAGCGGCCTGATAATCCGCCAGCGCCTTTTGGCTCTCGCCCTTCGCCTTGAAGGCGTCGGCGCGGCCGACGAACACCTCGCCGTGCATCAAACGAAAAAGGGGCGCCGGCATATCGACGGCGAGCCCCAGCGCCTTGTCGAAGTCTTGGATCGCCCGGTCGTAATCCTTCTTGGCGACGTAAGAGCGGCCGCGGTCTTTCAATGCGGAGGGATCGTTCGGACTCAGCGCGATGGCTTTGTCGAGATACTCGATGGCGCGGTCGTAATCGCCCTTTTCGACATAGGCGTAGCCGAGGCATGTGATAGCGCTGACGTGATCGGGCCACAGCTTCGCCGCCGCGCCGCAATCCGCGATCGCGCCATCTTTGTCGCGATTGCGGGCGCGGGCGAGGCCGCGAAAGACGATGATGTCGCGACGGGAGGGGTCGGTATTGTCGGGCGCGAGCGCATCGGGTTCAAGCGCGAGAGCCTCGGTAAAATCAGCGACGGCCTCGCCATAGGCGCCCAAAAAGAGATGGATATTGCCTCGTATCCGGCGCGATTCGAAATCTTTAGGCTCGGCCCGGACCGCTTCGTTAAGGTCGCCGAAGACGCGATCGTAGTCGAGTTTTGCAAGATGGTAGCCGCTTCGGCTGATGAGCGTCTGGGCGAGGTCGTGGCCTTGCAAACGCCGGGAGTCGATCAAGCGCGTGCAGGCCGCGATGGCCTTGCCGACGTCATGGTCGCCGTAGCGGCAGGTCTTGTCGTCATCATCCCCGACGGGCGCCGGCGGCGTTGTCTTGCTCGCGACTTTGGGCTCTGGCGCCGGCGGCCCGCCAGACGGAGCGACCGGAGCATTCGAACCGGTTTGCAGCGCGGCGATCTTTCCGGCGACCTCTTTGCTTAGCGGATCGTCCGGCGGGATCAGCGCCAGCGCCGCCTGATAGTCCGCCTGCGCTTTTTGGTTCTCGCCCTTGGCCCGGTAGGCGTCGCCGCGGCCAGCAAAGGCCTCGCTGCGGGCCAGATGAGCAAGCGGTTCAGGATCGCCGGCGCCAAACTTGACCTCGATCGCCTGATCGTAGTCCTTAATCGCGTGATCGTAGTCTTTCTTGCCCAGGTATGAGCCGCCGCGGTCCTTCAACGACCACAGCTTCCCGATCTGATCGGAGCTGAGCGAAATCGCCTTGTCGAGATCCTCGATTGCATGGGCGTATTCGCCCTCGCCGTTGTAGGCGTAACCGCGGCAGTCGAAAGCGTCGGCCATCGTGGGCGACAACTTTGCCGCTTCGCTGCAATCCTCGATCGCGTGGCGATAGTCGCGATTGCGGCCCGAAGCAAATCCACGCATGACAAGAAGCGTTGCATCGTCCGGATGAAGCTTGAGGGCCTCATTGGCTTCGGCGACGGCCCGACCGTAGTCCTGCTTAATGAGGTAGACGGCCCCGCGAAATCTGCGAGCATCCGCGGCCTCAGGAGCAAGCTGGATCACTTGGTCAAGATCGGCGAGCGAGCGGTCATAGTCGCCCCGTTGAAGGTAAGCCAAGCCGCGACTGGAGAGTATCTCGGCGAGATCAGCGCCTTCCAGGCGCTTCGATTCTAGGGCGCGCGTGCAAGCCGATATTTTCTCGTCACTGGCGCCGCTGTCGGCGCAGACCTTGGCGTCCTCATCCTCGGGCGAGGGCGGCGCAACGGCGGTCTCTTGCACGGGCGCGCTCGCCGTGGCTGGCGAAGCATCGGGGGCGCCTTGGAGGGCGGCGATCTTGTCCGCGACCTCCTGGCGCCGAGTTTCGCCCGACGGAATCTTCGCCAACGCCGCTTGATAGTCGGCCAGTCCACGATCCTTCACCGCGTTTAAT
>DASZFX010000531.1:0-3663 GCA_035939375.1 Roseiarcus sp. | reverse complement strand
CGACGAGGACCGCGATCCGCCGCCGCGCGTCGCGGCGCTGCGCGCCGAGGTCGGCGCCAGCGACGGCCTCATTCTCGCCTCTCCAGAATACGCCCATGGCCTGCCCGGCGCCTTCAAGAACGCCCTCGATTGGCTGGTCGGATCGACGGAATTTCCCGGCAAGCCCGTCGCCCTGATCAATGCTTCCCCGCGCGCCTTCCATGCGCAAGCTTCGCTGCGCGAAATTCTCGGGACCATGTCGGCCTATCTCGTCGCCGAGGCCTTCGTCACGTTGAAGGGGCCGAGCGCGGCGCGAAGCATCGACGGTCTCATTGCCGATCCGGCGATCGCCGACGCGTTGCGAGAAGGGCTCGGTCGATTTGTCGCCGTCCTTCGCGCTGAGCGTATGTCGGCTTGATCCATCTTCGCCCGTACCTTGCGGTTGTGGCCTGCCCTCATCCGGCCCTTCGGGCCACCCTCTCCCGCAAGCGGGAGAAGGGTTAGCGCCGCCGGCTCGCTTGAGCTCTCGACGACTAAGAGGGTCGGCCGCGCCCCCTCTCCCGCTTGCGGGAGAGGGCCGGGGTGAGGGTAAGCCGCGACCTTGGTCGGGCGTCGCGGTCACCGACCTGACTTGGCGAGCGCCCTGTCGAGCCGCGCCCGCAAGGCTCGCTCGTCCTTCAGCTCGCATTCGAAGACGGTCAGCGCCCGCCAGCCGAGCGCGGCAAGCGCCGCAACGTTCTTTTCGTCGCGGGCGCGATTGCGGGAGATCTTGCCGCGCCAATATTCGGCGTTGTTCTTCGGCGGACGCGCGCCGCGTTTGCAATCATGGCCGTGCCAGAAGCAGCCATGCATGAAAATGGCGAGGCGGCGCGGACCATAGACGACGTCCGGCTTGCCCGGCAGATCGGCGCGATGGAGCCGATAGCCCGGTGCGACGGCGCGAAGCATTTTGCGCAAGGCGCGCTCGGGCGCGGTGTCTTCCGATTTGACCGCGCGCATGACGGCGGAGCGGTCCATGGCGGCGCGCTGCTTGTCTTGTCCCTTGGCGCCTTGCGCGCTCACTCGGCCGCCTCGAGGGTCGGCCGGACGCGGCCGGCGACCAAGGGTTCGAGCAGATGCTCGGCGAGAAAGCGTACGACGGGTACGACGACGCCGTCGCCGACCAGATGATACGCCTCATTGTAGCGGGCCGGCAGTTTGTACTCTTCGGGAAGACCCATCAACCGCGCCGCCTCGCGCGCCGAAAGAAGTCGCGAGCGCAACGCGCCGTCTTGCGCAACGAGCAGGAACTGTCGGCTCGAGCCGCCGCGCGGGGTTCGCAGGCAGCCGGCGAGTCCGTCGAAACGCGCTTCGGCGCGCATCGTGCGGCCGCCCTGCCCGTCCGGCCGCATCCGTCGGTACAAAGCGCCGACCGGATCGCCGCCGCAGCGAACAGCGGCGTCGAGCTTGTCGCGCGAGCCGCGCGAAAGGATCGCGACCAGGGCCTGCGTCTGCGCCATGCTGCGCCATGGCGCGTCGGATGGCGAAGGCTCGATGAGGCCCGTCAGCGCAAGATTGCGGCGCGGCGGCGGCGGCGGCGCCCACCACAACCAGTCGGCGGCAAGATCGGCCGGCATCGTCGCCCTCGCTCGCAGCAAGGCGCGCGAAGCGAAGGACGCGCCGGGCGCCTTGCCGATCAGCCGCGCCGGAAGCCGCAAGGCGCCTTGCGCAGCGATGACGAAGAGACGCGGGCGCGATTGCGGCACGAAATGCGCAGCGTCGATGGTCAAGGCGCCGAAGCGGTAGCCGAGGCGCTGCAGGGCGCGACAGATCGCTAAAAAATCTGCGCCGCCGTTGGAGGTCAGCGTCCCGACGACATTTTCGAGCGCGATGACTTTCGGCGCGCGCCCCCGGCGAACGAGCGCCTCCATCAACGCATGAAAGCCCCAGAACGCGCCCGAACGCTTGCCGCCAAGGCCGCCGCCGGGGCCGGCCAAGGAAAGGTCCTGACAGGGAAAAGACGCCCAGGCGAGATCGGCGCGACCGGGCAAGTCTGCCGCCGCGACGCCGTGAATGTCGCCGACGCACAGCATCGAAGCGCCCCAATTCGCCGCATAAGCGCCCGCCTTTTTGGCGTCGATGTCATTGGCGAAGAGACAATCCCATCCCTCGCCAAGACCGGCGCGAACCATGCCGCCGCCGCAGAAGAATTCGTAGAAGTTCGGCTTCATCATCATGATGCGAATCGTATCCTGCGCGCAAGGCTAGCGCGCCCTCGAACGCCGGTCACCGGACCAGGCCGGCCTCGCGAAGACGAGGGACAGTGAAGAAGGACATTCGGCGAGGCTGGGTCCGGCCCGAAAACGCGCTTCTCGGCTTTTTGACCGGCCCGAGCGCTCAAAACAGCGCATAGGATGGGATTTGACGACCGCAGACTGCAAGGGCGCCTTGACGGGCGTGCTCACCCCAAGGTGAATGGGCGGCGATGAGCGAGGTCTCGTTCCCTTATCCAGTGTTCGTCTGCGACACCGGCGGCACCAATGTGCGCTTCGCGGCCGTGGCGGCGGCCGGAGCGCCGCTCGGCGAGGTCGTTCATCTCAAGACCGGCGATTATCCAGGCCTCGCCGAAGCGCTCGAGGCGGCGTCAGCCAAGATTGGCGTGAAACCGCGCTCGGCTATCGCCTGCGGCGCTGGCCCGGTCGTCGACGGGCGCCGTCTGAAGCTCACCAACGCGCCCTGGCTGATGGACGGGCCAAAAGTCGCCGCCGCGCTCGGCCTTGCCCAAGGACTGCTGCTCAACGATTTCGAGGCACAGGCGCTGTCGCTGCCGACCATCCCCGAAAAATGGGCGATGCCGATCGGACCGGGGCGTTTCGACGACGAGCACGGTCCCCAGGTCATTCTGGGGCCCGGCACCGGCCTTGGCGTCGGCGCGCTGGTCCGCTCCGCCGGACGCTTCACCCCGCTCGCGTCCGAGGCCTGCCATACCGATTTCGGCCCCGTCGGCGACGAGGAAATGGCGATCTGGCCGCATCTTGAAAGGGTGCGCGGCCGGGTGACCACCGAAAGCGTGATGGCCGGGCCGGGCCTGGCGAGGCTGCATCGCGCCCGCCTCCTCGCCGCCGGCAGACCCGCGCCGCCGATCGACCCCGCAGATGTCGACACGCGCGCCCACGACGTTCCTTCGAGCGAGGAGGCCAAGAGCGTCGCCCTTTATTGGCGCATCGTCGCGCGCTTTGCCGGCGACATGGGCGTGACATTCGTCGCGACCGGCGGCGTCACCCTCGCCGGCGGCGTGCTGCCGCGCCTTCACGATCTCCTCGATGAAAGGGCCTTTCGCGCCGTCTTCGAGGCCAAGGCGCCGGTCGATGCTTTGGCCCGCCGCATCCCGACCCGCCTGGTCATCCAACCGGATTCGGTTCTCCTCGGCATGGCGGCGATCGCCGCGGCGCCGGAGCGCTATGCGATCGACTATGAAGCGCGCTGCTGGCGCTAACCGTTCCGCGCAGCGCAGCCAGCCGCCTGGTCCTTCATCCTTGCCGCTTGGGACGAAAGCGTTAAATAGAGGCGGCTCCCCTTAAGCCCCCTCCAGAAAGGCTCGCCCCATGTCCTACGCCGACGTTTCACTCTTCATCGACGGATCATGGAGCAAGGCCGCCGGCCCGGCGATCGACATCGTCAATCCGGCGACAGGCGATCGCATCG
>DASZFX010000530.1:0-14824 GCA_035939375.1 Roseiarcus sp. | reverse complement strand
GCGCTACGGGACCCTCGAGGACTTCCAGAACTTCGTAAAGCTCGCCCAATCCTCCCCATGGTTGCACCATTCCGGCGGCACGATCTGCGAGCCGGTCGACTTGCCGGTGAACAAGCGCCATCTCGACATGGTCTATGCGCATATCCGCTATTCCGACCGCCCCTTCATGGGATCGGTCACCGCCGAAAGACGGGCGGAGGATTCCATCGATATGGCGAGGATCGTGTTTGGCCGTGATTTCGCTGAACGCAACTGCGTCATCCTCGGCAACGTCAACGTCAATTCGCCGTTGGTGTGGGATGGGACAATGACTCGGGCGCTGCGCGCCTATGCGCGGGCGAACCAGGCCGCGGTGATCGTGCCGTTCATTCTCGGCGGCGCGATGGGACCTGTAACCAATGCCGGCGCCATTGCCCAATCGCTCGCCGAAACGATGGCGGGCTGCGCGCTGACGCAACTCGAGCGACCCGGCGCCCCTACGATCTTCGGCAATTTTCTGTCGTCAATGTCGCTGCGCTCCGGCTCGCCGACGTTCGGCACGCCGGAGCCGGCGATCGGCTCCATGGTGGTTGGACAATTGGCGCGACGGCTGAGCCTACCGCTCCGCTGCTCCGGCAATTTCACGACGTCGAAACTGCCGGACGCGCATGCGATGAACGAAGGCACGATGTCGATGCTCGCCGCGGTTCACTGCGGCGCGAACTTCATTCTGCATTCGGCCGGCTTCCTCGACGGCCTCCTCTCCATGTCCTACGAGAAGTTCGTACTGGATACGGATTTTTGCGGCGCCCTTCATACTTATCTTGACGGCGTCAAGGTCGACGATAACGAGCTCGCGGTCGACGCCTTCAAGGAGGTTGGGCCCGGCGCTCACTTCTTCGGCTGCGCTCACACGTTGGCCAACTACCAAACGGCCTTCTGGGACTCCGAGCTCGCCGACAACGACCCCTTCGAGAGATGGGTGGAATCGGGATCGCAGGACGCCGCCCAGCGCGCAAACCGGCTGTGGAAAAAGCGGCTGGAGGACTATGAGGCGCCGATGCTGGACGTCGCGGTCGATGAAGCTCTCGTCGACTTCATCGCCCGGCGGAAGGCGGAGACGGCCGACGCCTGGTACTGACGCGTCGACAGAACGCATTCGGGGCGGCGCGGACAACGAGCGTCGATGAACGGCCCCGCTCTGTTGATCGCGCAGTTTGTGGAGCGCGCTCGCCCGGCCCTATCTCTATCCATGGCCGCAACGCCCGGCCGGCCTCATCGATGACGCGTTCGCCAAGCTCGGCCGGCGCTGGCGCCCAGTCCTCGACGCGTTCGACGTCGCGGGCGTCGACGTCGCCTATGAACTGCCCGGGCGAGGAGGTCTTCGACGGCGCGACCTCGAGAGATGTCTCGACGGGGTCGGCAATCACCCGCGTTGCCCCATCAACTATGATGCGTCGCATTTCGGTTATGCCGGCAGCATCCCGGGAGCGCTCATCCTGACGGTGCTCAACGGATTGCTCGCGCTTTTCGCCCGAGCCAATCAAGCAGATATCGTACGGCGTGATCATCTTCTTGCTTGCCGCGGCATATACGCTCTTGACCGGCTGACGCCACGCGGCAGCTAACCGTCGCCGCATCTCTCCGGAACGACGTCCCGCCTCATTTGCCGCCGCATTGCTTTAGTCTTCGGCGCGCTGGTTGGCGATATCGGCCTCGCGCAGGTCAAGCGCCCGCTCGATATGGCGCCGCCCTTCGTCCTTCAGTTTCCCGCCGCGATACAGTTTGTTGATTGTCGCGCGCTGCGCCTCGATCAACAGAAGCTCGACGCCCTCGCGCTGCTCCTTCGCTCTTCTGTGATGGGCGTCTCCGTCGCTTCCATGCGTCAGATGAGCGAGCTGATCGCGGTAAGAGGCGCGAAGCGGCGCGACAGCCTCCTCCGGCAGCCTTCGCTCGACGCCGAGCCCATCGAGGGCTTCGAGCGCCGCTTCGATGGCTTTGAGCTGCGCTCTTGATTCCTCCGCGCGGTCGTTACGGCGCTCGCGGCGGCCGGCGTTGGCGAGGCCCAACCAGCGGATGACGATGGGCAGCATCAGGCCCTGGCCCACCAGCGTCAGCAGAATGACGAAGAAAGTCAGAAAGAGTATCAGGTCGCGGTGCGGAAACGGCTCGCCGCTTTGCGTCGTCAGCGGAATGGCCAGCGCCGCGGCGAGCGAGACCACGCCCCGAACGCCGGTGAAGCCGATGATGAACGGCCATTGCCACGGCGGCGATGGGTCCTTGCGTCGAATCGCGGGAAACAGCCAGCGCGGCGCGTAGGTCGCAGGATACATCCAGACGAAGCGGGTCGCGATGACGGCGACGCCGACGACCAGGGCCGATAGGGCGAGCTCCTCGGCGGAATAGGCGCCGATGCCGGCGATGAGCGCGCGCGCCTGAAGGCCGGTGATCAAAAACATCATGCCTTCGATCAGATAGACGACCAGATCCCAGAAGAATACGCCCTGCAGCCGCGTCGCGGCGCTGATCAATCTCAGGCCGTTCCAGCTGATGTAGAGCCCTGCAGCAACGGTGGCGAGGACGCCTGAGCCGCCCAATTGCTCCGGCGGCCAGTAAGCGAGAAACGGGGTCAGGATCGAAAGCGTAATCTCGATGCGCGGATCGCGAACCCAGCGCCGGAGCCGCAGCATGAGCCAACCGACGCCGACGCCCCAGAGCGCTTCGCCTGCGAGGATGGCGACAAATTCGCCGGACGCCACGCGGAACGAGAACATGCCGAGAGTGACGGCCGCGACCGCAAAGCGATAGACGACAAGCGCGGTGGCGTCGTTCGCCAGCCCCTCGCCTTCGAGGATGACGAGAATGCGCCGCGGCAGGCCCATCCTGCGGCCGATCGAGACCGGAGCGACGGCGTCGGGCGGCGAGACGATTGCGCCCAGCACGAAGCCGACCGGCCAGGAGAACCCCAACAGCCAATGGCCAGCGGCGGCGACAATCGCCGTCGTGAAAAGAACGCAGCCCACGGCCAAAAGCGAGATCGGCCTGAGGTTCAAGCGAAACTCCTGCCAGCTCATCCCGACCGCGGCGTCATAGATGAGCGGCGGCAGGATGAAGAGAAGCACGAATTCCGGCGCGAGCTCGATCGTCGGCAGGCCGGGGATGAGGGCGAGGACGACGCCGGTCGCCACAAGCAAAATGGCCGGCGGGATCTTCAACCGACCGGCGGCGACCCCGGTCACAGCGATCACGGCCAGGAGCGAGACCAAAGTCTGAATTGTCGATGTCATGGGCGCGGCGCTCGCCATCGAGGGTTGATCGCGAAAAGCTTACCGGAGAAATCTCGGTAAAACCGCGAGAAATCGCTCGGCGTCGAAGCTGCGGCTAGGCGATGCGGGCGGAGAGCGCGCCGTTCTCTCAGCAACGGATCCCGCTTTGTCGAAACGCCGACGCCCCGTCAGTCATTGTCGCTGAGCGCGGCGCCGGCCCCGCTGAGCCGCGATCCGAGGCTCGCCGGCACATAGTCGCGCGCCTCAAAGTTTTGCAGTTTCGACCAGCCGGCGACGTCGATCGACGAGCCCCCCTTGTTCGGAACGAGAAGACTTCGACGCGCTTCGAAGACGCCGGCCGGCTTCAGTTCGGCCGCATCGGTTCTCGCAATGTGGAGAGCCGCAAGCCGTTGCGGCGGCGAGGCGACGGCGCCGACGTCAAACAGCAATGTCGCGCCCTCCCACGCCAGTTCGAATTGTCCTTTGCGGCGCGCTGCAAAGGGAGCCAGAAGCAGCGGGCAGAGCACCCTTTCGATCCGAACCGGCAGATTGTCGCCAAGATCGGAGAGCCATGCGCCGGCCTGGATGGGGCAAAGCCAGCCGTCCGCCAAGCGCGGACTCAATGAGGTCCCGTCAATTCGGACCTGCGAACGCCACGCCTCGGATTCGAGCAACGAGGCGAAGAGCGCTTCAAAGGGCAAGCATCGCGCCGCGAGCCATCGCGCAGCCTGCGCGGCTTCCTCGGCAAGTCCCCAGGCCATGCCCGCGCCCCGCGCCGCCTTGAGCACAATTGTCTCGATTTCGTTCAGCGAGACAATCATCCGCCATAGGCCCAGAGCGCGAGGCCCTCGCCTTGGAGCTCATCGGGAAAGGGCGCCCCCTGAAAGAGAGTGATACGCAGCCATTTGTCGGACCGCGGATCGAAGCGCGTCGCGCCGAAGAAGGCGAGCTTGCAGCGCAGGATGTCGATCGGCCGCAAATCGGCCCCGATCAGGTTGTCGCGAATTTCCGAATAGGGATGACGCGCGGCGATCTGGACACGCCTTGCGGCGTGACGATGCTCGGGCCGCGCAAGCAAGAAAGCGGCGAGCCTGGTCTCGGGCGCCTCCTCGTCAAGCGCTCGGGCGAGGGAGTGAATGTCGCGCGCCACCGCCAGGGGCTGCTCGCGCTCCATGCCCGGCTCCTTAAAGCGCTCGCCAAGCCGGGGCTCCAGCTTCTCCTCGGAGACGTACCAAAATCGGGCGCGCGCATCCTCCTTCTCGAAATCGACGGACAGCGCAAAATCGTAATGCGTCTGGATCAGAGCCTTCAGGTCGCCGCAACGCATCGAGCCATCGATGCGAAAGCAGGTCGCTTCGTCGATGCCCATGTGCTCGGCGAGTTCGTCCACCAAAGCGCCGTGCGGCTCGATGATCAACGTCACGACGTATTCCTGCGCCTCCAACGAAAGGTTCGATTCCGCGAAACGGTAGAGCGCGTCGAAAGGCCTGTCGCCCGACAGAACGGAAGCGCCCGCGAAACGGTCAAGATCGACAAGGTCTCTCCGCAGGCGCTCGATGCGCGGCATTTGTATCGCGTCATCGGTCAGCCAATTGGCGAGAAGGCGGTGCGACTTGGCCAAGGCCGTGCGGAACAAAGCTACAGCCTCGCCGTCCGCCCGATCGAGGTTGCGAACCCGCGCCAGAGCCGTCTCGCGGGCGCTCATCCAGCGATCAATCAGGGCCGGATGCTTGACGAGGAAAGGCGCCATGCCGAGGCCGGTCGCATTGCCGATGCCGAAGCGTCGCCGCAGGCCAGGATCGAGACGTACAGCGTTCTTGCCTCCCGTGAGCATGGCGAGATGTTCGACGAGATCGAGGGTAAAACTGCGGATCAAATAGACGATGAGCATTTCGGCGCGAAAAGGCGCACTAAGCTCCGGCCGATCCTTGAGAAGATCGCGATCGGCGATGCCGAACTTGCCGTTGCCATAGACGGCGGTTGTGCGCATGAGATAGCCCGTCGCTTCGACGGCCGCAGCGTCCGGCTGGCGACCCGCCGCGAGGGCCGCCACGACCTGATCGAAAAGACGCACGCTTCGATTGGCGCGGGCGAGAACGAGTTCGCTTGCAAGGTAGCGTCCGGCCTCCTGAAGCGGCACGTTGGACCGCAACCTCTCCAGCGCCAATTCGTCAGGCGTCCCGTCGCAAAGCACGAAGGTTGCGTCCCATTCCTCGGCGATCACGCGATCGGTACGCTTCTCCGGCGCTAATTGATGGCCGAAAGCGACGAGACTGTACCGGCGCGTCTCCGCTTGCACGCTGTAGATCGCCGTTCCGACGCCAAGGCCGTCGATGTCGAAGCGCTGCCGCGCGACGCGCCACTTGCGCGCGCTCATGCGGCGCAGCAGGGCGCGAAGGAAGCTCAACCGAGTTTGATGGAAGGCGCCCATGCGTTCAAGTTGCATCACGACTTTTGCCGGACGCAGCGCAATCGTCTCGCGAGCCGCCGCTTGCGCCATCATGGCTCCTTGCGGCAGACAAGATGGATGTGAATGTAGTCCATGCCATGCCCTTGCGGCGCGTACGCGACGGCCTGTTGGTAGCGTCCGAAGAACGTATCGAGGATGGCGAGCCGCTCCTGCGCCGGACGGGCCGGCGACAAGCCGGCGGCAAAGGTCGGCTCGCTCCAGGAGCGCAAGGTCGGAATGTAGTCGCGCGCAAATCTCTCGGGGTCGCAATGCTCGACGAAGGCCCTGGCGTAAGGGCACAGGAGATGCCGGGATTCGACATGTTCGAGTCGCAGTCCGGCCCGATAGGCCGCGGCTTGCGGATCGGTCAACGGCGCAATGAATTGCTGCGTCGTCCGGTAGACCTGCGGAAAATTTGTGTTGGAGTATTCCGCCGCGGTGATCCTGCCTTCCTGGGCGAGCTCCTTCCAGAGCCGGTCGAACATATCGAACATGCTGACGCCCCCGGTGTGGCCGAGATAACGCCCCTCTTCGTCGATGCCGAAATTGAGAAAGACGAGCCGGCCGCCGGCGACGAGTTCGCGCGCGCGCAAGGCGAGAAGTTTGTCCCACTCCGCGCGTCCGGCCTCGTCATAGGCGAGCCGCTCCTGTCCCTTGGCGCCCACCATATGCACATGGTCGGAAATATTGCATGGAGCCTTCGAGATATAGTGCGACGCCGTTGCCGAAAACGCGAGATAGAGGCTGTTCGGAGGGAATATTTTCTGATGGAAGGACGTCGCCGAGGCGAATGGGTAGATTTCGTCCAGCTCGCCATAGTAGCTGACGAGGTCCGTCTGGTTATGGATGGTGCGGAAGAGTTGGCTGAAGTCATTGCGCGGCAGGTCCGTATATACGATTTCGATCGGCCGGTTCGGCAGCGTGCGACGCAGCTCGCTCAGGACCTGACGCCACATCTCGATCGAGGTCCCGCCATCGGCGCAGCCCATGTCGGCGACGCGGATTTTCGAGCCATCGTCGATGAGGCCCATCCGAGAGATCGCCTCGAGGATGAGAGGCGCGGCGAGGTTGATCACTTCGCGAGCGCCGGTTGTCGCCCTTGAGTAATAGCCTGCGCCCTTCATCGCCATGAAGCCGGCCGTGTCGTTCGCCGCCATCTTGTCCCTTTCCTTTGGGCTCGCCCCGCAACCTGGAGCGCGTCAGCCGACGTTCCGTCCGGCGAGCGCGTTCACCTTCTCGAACAGGGCGGGATCGATCGGAACGCCCTCGCGCTCGGCGCGAGCGCGCGCCGCCTTGCGGCCCGAGCCCGGAAGATGGGTTCCCGGTTCAGCGCCGATGACAGCGACGAGCGCCTCGACCAGGTTCCCAAATTCTCCGCCCGAACTTGCTGCTGGCGCGACTGCGATGAAGAGCTGTCCGGTCCTGGGCGGTCCGCCGGCTGTCCCTGAAAACGGGCTCGCCAGGGCGCCAAGCGTCGCGCCCGTTAGGCACGCGGCCATCAATTCGACGAGCAGCGCCGCACCGACGCCTTTGTAGCCGCCGGCCGGCGTCATGGTTCCGGTGAGCGCGATCTTCGCGTCAGTGGTCGGCGCCCCGTCGGGGCCAAGCGCCCAACCCAAGGAATCGGCTCGCCGAGCCGCGCTTTCTTCATCACCTCGCTTTTGGCTACGATGCTCGCGCTTTGATCGATGACGATCGCGGCGCCGCCCGCGCCGTCCGGCGCCGCGATGGACCAGGGATTGGTGCCGAGCGCCGGCTTGCGGCCGCCGGAGGCGGCGATCGAGGCCGGCGCATTGGTGAATCCCATCGCCAGCAGCCCCTCGCAAGCGAGCCTCTCGGTATGATAGCCGAGCACGCCGCAATTGTAAGAATTGTAGATGGCGAGCATGGCGAGGCCCTGCTCGCGCGCGAGCGGAATCAGCGCCGCGAACCCCGCATCGATCGCCGGATGGGCGAAGCCGGCGCCCGCATCGACTCTGACCACCGAAGGGGCGGCGTGTCGCAGTTCCGGTATGGCGGCGCCGTCGACCTTGCCGCAGCCGAGGTGCTCGCAATAGGCGCCGAGATAGGCGAGCCCATGCGAAGCGACGCCGTCGCGCTCGGCGGCCGCGATCGCCCGCGCGAGGCTCGAGGCGGCCGCATCGGAGGCGCCCGCTCTGACGAGGGCGCTGCGCGCCAGCTCTTCGACGGCCGCGAGGCTCAGCCTCCTCATATCTCGCTCACCGGCTTCTTCGGCGCGTTCTCGCTTCGATTTGCAGGGGAATGCGGCGTGAACGACCGTTTGAAGAATTCATACCAATTGCCGCCCATAATGCCGTTAATTTCGGCGTTGGCGAAGCCCCGCTCCGTAAGGCCGGCGCGGAGCTTGCTGAAATCGCGATTGTCGCGAAACCAGTCCGGCTGCTTCGGAAAGGCCGGCCTGCCGGCCGCGTCGTCGACGGCTGCGAAAGTCCAGCGCCCGTTGCGCATCCATTCAACGACGCTGTCGGGCTGATCCTGGCAGAGATCCGAGCCGATGCCGATATGGGCCGCCCCGATCTGTTCGGCGAGGCGCGCCGCCATCTCGGTGAAGCTCGAAAGAGTGCAGTTGGAGCCGTCCTTTAAATGAAGCGGATAAAGCGACAAACCCAACATGCCGCCGCGCGCCGCGAGCGCCTTAAGGACCTGATCCGACTTGTTTCGCGCGATGTCGCGCCACCACGACGGATTGGCGTGGGTGATGGCGATCGAACGTTCCGAGGTTGCGATCGTCTCGAGTGTCGTACGTTCCGCCGAATGCGACATGTCGATCGCCATGCCGAGCCGGTTCATCTCGGCGATCACTTCCCGACCCATGCGCGTCAGCCCGCCATCCTGTCGCTCCATCCAACCTGCCCCGAGCAAGGATTGATTGTTGTAGGTGAGCTGCATGAAACGCACGCCGAGCGCGTGCAGGACCTCGACGAGCCCGAGATCGTCTTCGATGGGCATGGGCGTCTGCAATCCAAAGAAGATGGCCGTCCGATTGCTGGCGCGAGCGCGATCGACGTCGTCGGCCTGCCGCCCCATCAAAATGACGTCTTCATACTCTCGGAATCGCCGATTCCAGTCGACGATATGCTCCACCGTCTTGCGGAACGTCTCGTGATAGGCGACCGTTACATGAACGGCCGATAGACCAGCCCCTCGCATCTGCTCGAACACGGTCCGCGACCAGCTGCAGAATTGCAATCCGTCGATCAGCATGGGCGATCTGGCGCGCGCGCTCATCCGGCCTCCTTGGCGGGAATATTGAACTCGACAAGCCGGAACGGCCTGAGTCGCCTCCGCGCCGGCGAAGGGCTATTGTAGAATAACAAGCTTCGGCATTGTGAAGCGCTATCGCGTTCACGTTGCAATCGGGAGGAAGCCATGGCTCAAGCGCGCGGATTATTGGCGCCCCTACCCTTCGACAACGCCCGTCTCGACGATCTCCTCGACGAGTCGGGCATGGACGCCCTCGTCATATCGTCGAAGCACAATATTCAATATCTTTTCGGCGGATATCGGTTCTTCTTCTTCGATCATTTCGACGCCATAGGGGTCAGCCGCTATCTGCCGCTTCTCGTCTATGTCAAAGGCGATCCCGATCGCGCGGCCTATATCGGGCATGCGATGGAGTCCTACGAGCGCGATCTTGGCAAATTCTGGACTGCAAACCTTCAGGCGGCCGGCGGCAGCATCGATGCGGCGCAACTTGCGGCCGACTGGCTCGCCAAGCTCGGACCGAAGATCAAGCGGGTCGGCGTCGAGCGGGCCTTTCTGCCGGCCGACGCCGAGGAGGCCTTGCGTGGCGCGCTGCCGGGGGTCGAATTCGTCGAGGCGCATCTGCCGCTCGAACGGTTGAGGGCCCGCAAGACGCCGCAGGAGCTTGAGCTTTTGCGGACGGCGTCGGATCTGGTGGTCGATTCGATGCTGGCGGTCATCGCCGCCCATGGGCCTGGCGCCTCCAAACTCGAATTGACCGAGGCTTTGCGCCGCGAAGAGGTGAATCGGGGCCTGACGTTCGAATATTGCCTCATCACCGCGGGTGCGAGCCTCAATCGCGCGCCCTCCGAGCAGGTATGGGGCGAAGGCGAGATTTTGTCGCTCGACTCCGGCGGCAATCATAAGGGCTATATCGGCGACCTCTGTCGCATGGCGATCCAGGGCGAGCCCGATGCCGAACTTGAGGATCTTCTCGGCGGGATTGACGAAATCCAAATGGCGGCGCGCAAGCCCATCCGTTCCGGCGTCCGCGGCGGCGACATTTACGTCAAGGCCGGAGAGGTTCTGAGACGGTCGACCGAGGGCAATTCGATCGAATTCGTGGCGCATGGAATGGGCCTGATCAGCCACGAGGCGCCGCGACTGACGACCCGAGGATCCAATCCCTATCCGGCCTATGACGTTGACCGACCGCTGGAGACCGGCATGGTCATTTCGATCGAGACGACCCTCAAGCACCCACGTCGCGGCTTCATCAAGTTGGAAGATACAGTCGCCGTTACGGACAGCGGTTGGATCGCGTTCGGCGATTACGGGCGAGGATGGAATCGAGGCGGCGCCCGCGCATCCCAGGCGTAGATCCGTTAAGTCAGCCCGGAGTTCGTCAGGCGCCGGAATTCAGGCTTCCCAGGGAGAGGCGCCGGCAAGGCCTCAAAGCGGGCGGGCTATCCGGCGAAAGTCGCGCTCCCGGCCGGAGGCCGCCGCTGGCGGCTAAGCGGCCGACTGGGCGATTTGAGCGCGCAGCAACATGCCGAACAGATCGCGCGGTTCGTCCGGATCGGCCACGAGATCAAGCTCTTCGTATAGTCCGGTGCGAGCGGCCTGTTCCTTGACGTAGCGGAGCGCCGAGAAATCTTCGATGGCGAAGCCAACGGAATCGAACAACGTGATCTGACGCGCGCTGCGGCGGCCCTCGGCGCGGCCGGCGATCACCCGCCAGATTTCGGTCACCGGATGGTTGGGCGCAAGTTGCTGGATCTCGCCCTCGATCCGCGTCTGCGGCGGATATTCGACGAAGATTTCCGAACGTCTGAGGATGTCGGCGTGAAGCTCGGTCTTGCCCGGACAGTCGCCGCCAACCGCGTTGATATGAATCCCTGAGCCGACCAAATTGTCCGTGAGGATCGTGGCGTTCTTTTTGTCGGCGGTGATGGTGGTCACGATTTGAGCGCCCACCAGCGCTTCCTCGACAGTGTCGCAAATCGCGATGTCGAAACCGAGGCCCATGAGATTGCGCGCGCATTTCGAGCTGGCCGCGCGATCAATGTCGAAGAGTCGCAGTCGGTCGACGCCGAGGAGCGCCTTGAAGGCCAGCGCCTGGAACTCGGCCTGGGCGCCGTTGCCGATGAGCGCCATCGTCCGCGCGCCCTTTGGCGCCAGATATTTCGCCGCGACCGCCGAGGTCGCCGCGGTGCGCAGCGCGGTCAGTATCGTCATCTCGGTCAGCAATATCGGATAGCCATTTGCGACATCGGCCAGCACGCCGAAAGCCGCGACGGTCTGCCGGCCCTCTCGCCTGTTCTTTGGATGGCCGTTCACATATTTGAAGCCATAGGCCGCGCCGTCGCTGGTCGGCATTAGCTCGATCACGCCGTCGGCGCTGTGGGAGCCTATGCGCGGCTTCTTGTCGAACGATTCCCAACGCCGGAAGTCCTCCTCGATGAAGCCCGCAAGATCGACAAGGAAGCGCTCGACGCCGACCTCGAGAACGAGCTTCATCATGTGGTCGACGCTGACGAAAGGCACGACGTTGAGTTTTTGCGTCATGAAGAGAAGGCCCTTCTGGAGCGGGCCATGACTGCGCGGCCCATCAAACCCGCAACGAGATCGACGATCAGAGATGCGGTGCGTCCGCGCTCATCAAGAGACGGGTTGAGTTCGACGAGATCGAGGCTGGCGACCAGGCGACTGTCGCGCAGCATTTCCATGACGAGACGCGCCTCGCCGAAAGTCGCCCCGCCCGGAACGGCGGTGCCGACGCCAGGCGCGATGCCAGGATCAAGGAAATCGACGTCGAAGCTCACATGCAGGACGCCGCGCGCGGCCGCAACGCGTCGCAGAAACCGCTCGAGCAGCGGCGCGACGCCATGTTCGTCAATGGCGCGCATGTCATGAACGACAACGCCTGTCGATGAGAGCGCCGCACGCTCGGCTGGGTCGACGCTGCGGATTCCCATCATGCAAATGTTCTCCGCTTTCACCGGCGCGTGGAGCGGCGGAAAAACGCCGCTGAATCCAGGTCGGCCCGTCGCATAGGCCATGGGCACGCCATGAAGGTTGCCGCTCCGGGTGCTGTCCAGCGTGTGGAAATCCGGATGAGCGTCGAGCCAAAGGACGAAAAACTCTCGCCCGAGCTCAGCGGCGCGGCGGCTCAAACCGGAAAGGGTGCCGGCCGCCAGGCTGTGATCGCCGCCAAGGACGATCGGCATGCCATTGGCGCTCAATCGATAGGCCGCGGCGGCAATCGATTCGGTCCATGCAACGATTTCCGGCAGGGCCTTGATCGCCGCGTTGCCGTGACTGATCGCCCGCCCCCGCGCCGGGGCCAGATCGCCGGTGTCGACGACCGGATGGCCAAGATCTTCCAGCGCGCTCGCAAGCCCGGCCGCGCGGAACGCCGCGGGCCCCAAGTCGCAGCCAAGCCTTCCCGCGCCTTCCTGCACGGGAGCGCCCAACAGAATGCATTTCTCTCGGCCCATTCGCTTTTACCCCGCAGCGACTCGCATAAATAGTCGCAGACCTCGGCAAAACGAACACATCAGTTTGGCAAACTATATAATACTGCTTATCATATTGCTAAAAGGCCCTGATCATTCTGGCGCATCATGGACAGTCTCGACGGTCGTCTTCTCACCCTGCTCCGCCACAATGGGCGACGAAGCGTCTCGGATCTCGCAACGGAACTTGAGGTGTCGAGGGCGACCGTGCGGGCGCGGATCGAACGGATGGAGCGTCGGGGCGACATCGTCGGTTACACGGTAATCTTGCGCGCGGACGCCGTTTCTCAGCCGGTACGCGGCGTCACCTTGATCGAAGTGGAGGGTCGCGCCGCGGACCGTGTGGTCAGCGCGCTGGGCGGCATCCCGGAGGTGACCGCAGTTCACACCACCAATGGGAAATGGGACCTGGTGGCGGAGCTGGGCGCGCAAAATCTCACCGATCTCGACGCCGTGTTGCGACGCATCCGCTTGATCGCGGGCGTCACGGCTTCCGAGACCAACCTGTTGCTGGCCACCCCCCGCAGCGCCCGGGCCCGGCTCTGAACCGCAGCCATCGCGCGCGCCGGAAGCGCGCCGGCAAGTCGTCGCAGGCTTGTCCCGTTTGATTCTCAAGCCCTCGTATCCGCGAAGCCCTTCACTCCTGAAAGCTTGAGCGACAATCGCGCGCGCATGATCCCAGGCCCGATCGACCGATTTCGGGCGATGCGTCATGGGTGTCGTGTTGGCCGTCACCGGAACGGAGGGCCGCCCATGCAGAAGAGCGCCAAGGTTGCGTCGGCGGAATATGAGACCGTCCACGACGGAAAGTTCTGTCCCTGCGCGGGGACCATCCTCGCCACTGACGACGCTTTCCTGTTGCAAGAGCGCATCCAGGTCGGCCACGAGGCTTACGACGAACGCTCCAGCCCCTATCGCTCCAAGAAGCGCAGAAGGCGCTTCAGGAGTGGATCGCGCTGGATATAGCCGAGGGCCTGCGGATTCCTTGGGACTGACGAGCGTTTTCTTCAAACGGCCTTTCGACGGCCGCCTCAGACCGTAACGAGAACGCGAATGGCGCGCTCAGCCGCGGATGAAACGCGGGTTTGAACGTCGCATTCAAGGCTCATTCGGAACAAAAGTACGGTCTTACCTCCGCGAGGCGACAGGCGTCTCGCAGCAACGGGAGATGATCATGTTGGGCAGGATCAAACTGCGGCGCGCTGCGCTTGGCGGACTTGCAGCTCTCACCCTCGGCTTCATCGCTTTCGACGCGGCGACCCCGGCCGCCGCCTATTGGCCATACGGCGGATACCACAACGGCTGGCGTCATGGCTGGAGCGGCGGGTATGGCGACTTCTATGGCCAACGCCATCGTTGGGGCGGCGGTTGGCGTGAATATGGCGATGGCTACAATTACAACTATGGCTACGGCTACGGCTACGGCGATCGCGACAGCTACGGCTATGACGGCTACGGCTACGGCGATGACGGGGACGGTCGCCGCCCGTGGCGCCCATATCATCGGCCCGTGATCGGCTCCGCGCCCCCTCCGGGCCCCGCCGCGCCGGGCGTCGCCCCCAAAGCGCTCTCCAACGGCCCTGTCCCTCCGCCGCCCGTCAACGCCGCCGCTGCACCTGCAGCGCCGGTTGTCCCGGCGGGGCCCGCTAATGGCGTTGCGGCCGCCCCGGCTGCGTCAATTGTTCCTACGGCGGCCGCCAATGTCGCTGGCGGCGGCGCGGCAGCGCCGGTTGTCCCCGCGGCGTCCGTTGACGGCGCAAGCGCCGACGCCGCGGCCCTCTCGACCTCCGGGCCCATCGCAGAGAGCAAGGACCAGGCTGCCGCTGCCGATTGCAGCGCCGCCAATAAGCCGGCATTGGACGCCAGCGGCGCCCAGTTGCGCTCGCTCACTGTAAGCCCCTGCAAGTAGACAAGCGGCGCGTCGGCGCAGGATGTGACGAAGGTCACATCCTGCGGCCCAGGGATAAAGTTACGACTGGTTCGTGACGGTATTGATTTCGGCCGGTGCGCGGAACTGCTTCATACCGTCC
Organism: Roseiarcus sp.; assembly: GCA_035939375.1. GTDB lineage: Bacteria > Pseudomonadota > Alphaproteobacteria > Rhizobiales > Beijerinckiaceae > Roseiarcus. The sequence continues at coordinate 378 of DASZFX010000530.1, read as the reverse complement.
ATTGACCCCGCCGATTCGCGCTCGGCGGGGCATTCTTCGCCGGCGGGCGCCGACGCAATCTCGCCTTTTGCAGATCGCGCAGCGCCGAACTTTTCGTTGGGGCGCGCGCGACTGGCGGTCTTCGTCAAGCGAAGGAAGAGCCGATCAGCCTTCCGAAGGATCGAATATTCCTCGCCGTTGCACCGTTGTTTCGGCTGGGCCAGCGCGATTCTCCACCGACAGCTCGCAGCTGGCGCCTTGGCCGGTCCCGTTTGTTCCTGAGCGGCGGGGCCGGCCTTGGGCGCGGCTTCCGCGGCGTTATTTACAACTTGTCGCCTTGCTGCCGAAATACACGACGCCGTTGGTCCGTGAGACGGCGTAGTCAAAGGACGCGCCCTG
>DASZFX010000529.1:0-8489 GCA_035939375.1 Roseiarcus sp. | reverse complement strand
GGTCAGGGTCAGCCGCCGCCGCCAAGCATGGGCCGCGGCGCGCTTGGCGTAGAGTTGATACGCCCTCTGCGTGAACAAGCCGGAGCGCCGCGCGAGCCACTTGCCGAGCGCTCCGCCGGGCTCGGCCCGCGCGCCGTAGATGACTCGCACGCGGCCCGCGATCAAGGCGTAAAGCGCGCAAAGCGCCGGCGCGACATAGGACATTGCGGGCGCGTGGGCTTCGATCCACCGCTCCCATAACGCGTCGCTCACCCCCATTTGCCCGGCGATCCAGCCAAGCAGCGCGCCGCCGCCATAGATCAGCGCCGGGAAGCGGTTGAGGACGTGCGACACCAAGAATGCGCCGAAGACAAGCGGCGGGATGCCGAGCGCGATGCCGAGCGCGAGCAGCGGCAGGTTCCCTTGCGCGATCGAAGCCAGCGCCACCACATTGTCGAGGCTCATCACGGCGTCGGCGATAATGATGACGGCGACGCCGCGCCAAAAGCCGCGGCTTCGCGCGCCGGAGCTTGCGGCTCGCTCGACGTCGTCTTCCTCGTCATCTTGGCCTGAAGCGCGCGCAAGCAATTCGATGGCGATGAGGAGGAGGACGACGCCGCCCACGACTTTGACAATGGGCAGGCGCAGCAGAAGGCCGGCGGCGCCGGCGAAGAGAAAGCGAAGCGCGATAGCGCCGCAGACTGCGTGGGCCATGGCGCGCGCCCGTAGCTCGGGCGCCATCACGCGCGAAGCGAGCGCGATGAGAACGGCGTTATCGCCGCCCAGCAGCAGGTCGACCGCCGCCAACTCCAAAGCGGCGGCGAGAAAGCTCCAGCTCAGGTGAAAGTCCGCCGCCATGCCCCGACTTTGAAGGGTCTTTTTGTCCGCGCGCAAGACCGTCGGCCGTGGACCCGAGGGCGACGCCGCGCGATTTCGTCATTATGCTGCGCTTGCTGTCGCATTTAAGGGCATGGGCGATGATCGACGCGGTGGGGTTGAAAACTTTGCTGGACTTGTACGGCGACGCCAAGGGCGGCGAGATGCATGATCCGCATTTTCGCAAAGTGGCCCAGAGCCTGTTTCAAGACGGCGATCGGCGCAAACGGCCTTTCGCGGATGTCGCGACCTTTCTCGATGCGCCCTATCGTCCCGACGCGCCGGGCCTCGCCGATTTCGGCGGGCTTGAGGTTGCGCTGATCGGCGCGCCCATGGACCTCGGCGTCACCAACCGCGCCGGCGCCCGGCTCGGTCCGCGCGCGGTGCGCGCTGTCGAACGCGTCGGCCCGTATGAGCATGTGCTCAAAATGGCGCCGCTTGCCGAGCGCCGCGTCGCCGACGTCGGCGACGTGCCCATGCGCTCGCGCTATTCGCTGGAGTCCTGCCATGAGGACATCGAAGCGTTCTACACGCGCATCGTCGAGAAAGCGGTCGTGCCGCTCAGCGTCGGCGGCGACCATTCGATGACCTATCCGATCCTCAAGGCGATCGGAGCGAAAAGGCCGGTCGGCATGCTCCATATCGACGCCCATTGCGACACTGGCGGCGCCTTCGAAGGCTCGAAATTCCATCATGGCGGCCCGTTTCGCCAGGCCGTGCTCGATGGCGTTCTCGATCCCGAACGGGTGATCCAGATCGGCATCCGCGGCGGCGCGGAATATCTATGGGAATTCTCCTACGCCTCGGGCATGAGCGTGATCCATGCCGAGGAATTCGCCGCCATGGGCGTCGAGGCGGTCGTCGCCAGGGCGCGCGCAGTGATCGGCGATGGGCCGACGTACCTATCCTTCGACGTCGACAGCCTCGATCCGGGCTTTGCGCCGGGGACCGGCACGCCGGAAGTCGGCGGCCTCAGTCCGCGTGAGGCGTTGGCGATCGTCCGCGGCTGCCATGGGCTTGATTTTGTCGGCGGCGACGTCGTCGAGGTCGCGCCGCAATATGATTCGACGACCAACACCGCCCAATGCGCGGCGCAGATGCTGTTCACGATGCTGGCTTTGATGGTTGCCGCTTTGCGCCGGCGCGGCTGAGGGCGAGGATCGCGCCGCCGGCGACGAGGCCCCAGAAGGCGCCGCCGATCCCGAGGAAGTTCAGGCCCGAGGCGGCGGTCAAGAACGTCGCCAGCGCCGCTTCGCGGGCGTTCGCCTCGGCGAGCGCAGCGCCCAGCGCCGAGCCGAAGGCGCCGAGCAGGGCAAGGCCGGCGACCGCTTCGATGAGGATCGGCGAGCCCGCGACCGCGCTCGCCACGGCGCCGGCAAACGAGCCGAAGACAACATAGGCCGCGCCATTGGCCGCGGCGGCGACCCAGCGCTTGGCAGGGTCGGGATGGGCGTCGGGCGAAGCGCAGAGCGCGGCGGTGATCGCGGCCAGATTGACCGCATGGCCGCCGAAGGGCGCGGCCAGAAGACCGAAGAAGCCGGTGACCGCGATGAGCGGGCCCGGCGTCGGGCGGTAACCGGAAGCGGTCAGCACGGCAAGGCCGGGAATGTTCTGCGACGCCATCGTGACGATGAAGAGCGGGAGCGCGACGCTGATCATCGCGCTCAATGAAAGGCTCGGCGTTATGAAGAGCGGGTGGGGCCTGAGATCGCCAAGGCCGCCGAGCGCGGCGCGGTTGCTCGCAACGATCAGCGCGGCCGCGACGAGCGCCGCGGCAGGCGTTGCATAGAGGCGCTTCCAGCGCGCGACGACAAGCCAGACGACGATGATCGCCGCCGCCGAGACCGGCGTGTCGGCCATGGCCTTGACCGGCGCGAGGCAAAGCTGGAACAGCACGCCGGCGAGCAGCGCATTGGCGAGAGGGGCGGGAATGGCGGCGACCGCGCGGGCGAGCGGCTTGAAGAGGCCGGCCGCGACGAGCAGCAGCGCGACGACCACAAAGGCGCCGACCGCGACCGGAAAGCCGCCTTGGATCGCGCCGGTGGAGGCGAGCAGCGCCGCGCCCGGCGTCGACCAGGCGACGGAGACGGGCATCCGGGTCGCGAAGCTGAGCACTATCCCCGCGACGCCCATGGCGATGGAGAGCGCCATCAATCCGGAGGCGGCCTCGACATCGCTCGCGCCGATCGCGGTCAGGCCCTTGAGCACGACCGGAAAGGACGAAGCGAAGCCGACGAAGGCTGCGACGAGACCGGCGACGACGGCGTGGAGGATCGAGGGCTGGGGCATGGGGCCGAATCACGCGAGGAGGCTGCGCACGAGATCATATTTCGCCGAGAGGGACACCCGGAATGAATGTCTCCGTCCGGGCGCGCCATATGCTCGATCGAGACTGATCGCCCGACGAAAGGTCTCGTTGAAGCCTTAGCTTGAAGTCAGCTATTGGTTCGCAGGCCTTGCCCCTCCGAGGAGCGGCGACCGGTTCGCGCCCATTGCGGCCGGCCCCGGTCGATTCGGCGTTTTTCCTCCGGCGCCCGCGCGTCGTATAGATCTTGACTTCCGCACTTCGAGGAGACGCCCTCGATATAAGTGGACGTCTCCGCGCGAAGCCCTGCGCGCGTGCAAATCAGCAACGTCGCGGTTCGTCATGAAAGTCCTTCGAAGGGCGCGCGCCATGCGTCGACGAGGTTCAGTCGATCATGCCATTTGAGAATATTGGGGTAGTCCTTCACGGGGAGCGCCGCCGCCTCGGCAAACGGCAACACGGTCGCAACGCGGAAGTCGGCATAGGTCATCCGATCGCACATTATCCAGGTGCGGTTCGCCATGATCTCGTCGAGCACGGATGCAAAGCGGCGAAAGTCGCCCCCGGCATCGGCGAGAATTTTCTGGTCGGCGGACTGATTGAGATATTTGGGCCGGATGAGGTTTTCAAAATAGAAAGCGCTTCCAGCCCGCGAGAAATGATGAGCGCTCCAGCTCAGCCACTTGATCAATTCCGGAAGGTCGCGGTCATCCGGCCAGAAGTCGGAATTAGCCAGTTGCGACAATCGGCAGGCAATCGCGTCCGTCTCCCATATCGATCTTTGCCCTTCGACCAACACCGGCGCCAGGGTGTTCGGATTGATGGCGCGAAAGGCGTCCTCTTCCTCGGGATTGCGGGGATTGGCGCGAATGAACTCGACCGGTGATTGCAAATATCTCGCGACGGCGACCGCCACGCGCGGATTGAGATTTCTGGAATAGTACAACTTCATGATCCTCCCCCTCATCTGAGAAACTTGGCGGCGCCACGGATTGGTTTCGGCCCTGTGGGCGCGATTTAGCTTCGGTCGTCGGCGCCACGCAGGTTGAGCTCTTGTCGTAAAAGCATATTTGGCACAAATTCTTACACTTCGCCCAATTGAGACCGGGCGCCGACGCAGATAAAATGCTTCGGCGCCTATTCCCCTCATACAATCCCTACCGCGACTGCGAGCGTCGCGCCGTATGAAGCATCAGACGGCAATCATGCCACGGTTTGGCGCTCCAAAGCGGCCGTTCCGGATTCTGCCGTCCCGCGCCCATTCCGGCTGTTTGGCCGAGGGGCGCCGCTGCTCCAAAGCGAGTGTCCTCTGCGGGAGGCGGCTTCCGGCTTGCGGGTTAGAGCACATCGTGCTGCCGCCACCAGGAGGGACGGCTCTGACGAGCCGTCCCGTACCATCCCCCGTATTGTGGGCCGTCTCGCTCAATCAACTTCAAAGGAAGCGTGTATCAGCCGGCTGCTGGTCAAAGCGATCATGGCGGCCATCAACATATCGTATTGGCGCTGCCGCTAGTTCATCCGGATCGACGTTGTCAAGTAAAGGAACTTGGACCGCATAGAAAGCGCCGCCTTGAAGTTCGCCGCGCCCCGGTGTTCGAATGCCGCAATTTCTACAAAAGTGAAATTCTATCGTCGGTCGGTCGCGACCCGGCGGCGTCCACTGATAGTCCGCCTGGGATTCGCCGCCTGAAACCAAACGAAAGCGATCAGCTCTCGCGAATACCAACCAGGAACGCGCCTTTGTACAACTCGAACAATTGCACTTGATCGTTCCCTCGGCGATGTCGACGTCAGCTTCGAAGCGAACCGCGCCACAATGGCAGCCGCCCGAGTAGGTCTTTAGGGTCATAAGGAGAGCTCCGGTTGCAGTAGTTGCTCTCCTACTACGTCCGCGGGGCGCCGCGAGATACGCGAAGGCCGAGAGGTCCAATCGACCGCGCCTCGTTGCCGAACGCAGGCTCACGTCTTCGCGACTGCGATAGCGGTGGCGGCCTCGAGTATCCACGGACATTTTATGTAGTCGACTATGCCGACGATGCGGCCGCCGGCCACGTCAAGCCTGATCGCCGAGAACGGCGTCAACCCGTCGGCGTCATCATGCAAAATAATGACGCCGGTTTCGCCATCCACTTTGCCGAGCGCCATACGCCACGCGATTATAGGTCGCTCGTATTCGACGAAATAAGGCGAATCCGCCAAGCGTCCTGAGAAGCAGTCCGCGACGCGCAACCGCGCGTCAGCACTGGCGAGTTCCCGCACCCCGTCCCAGTCTCGTCGATTAAACCGATCGACATAGAGGCGGAGCAATTCCAAGGTCTCGGTATTCGTCGCGGGTCTGTCGACGAATAAATCGGGCAGAGCCGCCAGTTTGGCGCGCCCGCGGCTGAGGGCGGCCTTCACCCCGCCGACGGTCGAATCAACGAGATCGGCAATTTCGTCGAGCGAATAGTCGAAGACATCCTTAAGCAAAACGCAGGCGCGCTCCTTCGGCGGCAGATTGATAACAAGGCGCTCGATGGCGCGATCGACGGCTCGACCCGGGGGATCGACGGGGAAAATCAATTCGGGACCCGCGGCAGCGCCTTCCGCTTCCACCCGGACCTCGCGCCGGCGAAGGAAATCGATGCAACGATTGTGAACAATCCGGAACAGCCATGGGCTGAGCGGTCGGCTGTCGTCAAACGTGTCCAGCTTGCGATAGGCTTCGAACAAAGCCTCTTGCATCACGTCTTCCCCGTCCATTACCGACCCGGTCATGCGCGCGCAGTAGCGGTGCAATCGCCGACGCAGATGAGTTATGGTTTCGAGAAACGCAACGTAACGCGCCTCAAAAAGGCCGCTAGGTTTGAAGTCAGGTTGAGCGTCCATATCGACCTATACGCGCGCGAACGGTCTCAAGATACGCTCAGGCCGGCCAGTCGGCCAGCGCGTCGGGGTCTGCGTCGCGCCCATTTGCGGCCGGCCCTGGCCGGCGGTTCTCGAAAGCGGACGCCGAGCGGCCTAGCGCTTTCGACGGTCACCAAGTGGGAATGAGCCAATCGCCGCAAAGAGCATTCGCCCTTTGCACCACACTCCCTCGATCCGCCTAGCCGCGATGAGCGCCTCGCGCGTCGATGTCGATCAAGGCGCCCAAAAGGTAGCCGCGATCGGCAATAGAATGGCCGTTAGGATGCCATTGAGTCCCATGCCCAGGCCGGCGAACGCTCCAGCAACCTCGCCAATTTGCAGAGCTCTCGACGTGCCGATCCCGTGCGACGCAATTCCCATGGCCAGACCAACGGCGCGAGAGTCCCGAACGCCAAGTTGACGCATTGCAAGTGCGCCGAATACGGCGCCGGTAATCCCGGTCATAATCACGAGCACTGCAGTGAGCGCTGGCAGGCCGCCGATTTTTTCCGAGATTCCGATAGCGATGCCGGCGGTCGTCGATTTCGGCGCAAGGGATAGGAGGGTGACGCGATTCCCATTGAGCAGCCATGCGATACCAATCGCGCTGACGACCCCAGTCGGCAGACCAACAGTTAGGGCTGCGGCGATCATCCGCGCGGAGGCTCGTACTAACTGTCGTTGTCGGAAAAGCGGAACGGCGAGGAGCACAACCGCCGGGGAAAGCGCAAAGGTCACAACGCTAGCGCTTTGCGCATAGGTCGCATAGTCAAGCCCAGAGAACTTGACGGCTAACGCCACTATTACGATGGCGACTAGTGTCGGATTTAGAATCGCGTGACCTCCGCTCCAGCGGTGCAGCCGAAGAGCGAGAACGTAAGCCCCAACCGTCGCTCCAGCGCCGATGGCCGGCAGGAGAGCAATGTTGTGCCACAGAGTCACGTCAAACTGCGGCATCGGGAGCCTCTTGTTCTGCGCTCCGTCGCTTTTCTGCGTCCAAAACGACAAGAGACTTCGCTGCGAGTGCGGTGACGATGATGGTTATTAGAGTTCCGCCAAAGATAGCGGTGACGATCGGCACAAGCTCCTCGCGCAACAGATCTAAATAAGCCAGCAGCCCCACACCTGTCGGCACAAAGAGCATCCCGAGGACGCCGAGGACATTGTCGGCGATTCTACCGAGCGGTTTGGGCACCTCACCAATCAGCGCGGGATTCCCGTATAGAAAAACAAGGCCGATTACTGGGCCTGGAAACGGAAGAATCCCGCTTCCCGCAAGTATTTCGCCGGCGCAAAGGCAGGCTAGAACCCGAGATGCCTCTGCAATCAGCATGTTCCGCCCCCAAGAAATGCAGAACGAGGATGATCGAACCCGCAGAGCCGTGCGTAGGCAGTTACATCATTGTAGCTGCGTAGTCGGCTACCGCGGAATTGTATTCAGTCGAAGGAATCGGTTTGATGACGAGAGGAGCGAAAAGGCCGCCTTGCGAAGACGGCGACCACCAGCGCCACGCATCGAAACGACTCCGTAGGCGCCGCGATCGCCTCAAAATCCGACGACTCCCACGAGGACTTGAGCGTCGACTGCAGTCATACGGTTTCCTCGCAGTCTGCGGAGCAACGGTGCAAATGCTATGAAAGTGATTTTACGAATTGTGCGCATCTTATTCTCCCGCCCGTTCAGGACTTAGGTCCTCCTGATGGATATTTTTTTAGACCCGGACTGGCTCGATAGATGTGGCGCTCGCCACCCTGCAGTCATTGGCTGCGCCTTTTTTCGCACTGGGGAGCATGTCGGCTTTGCGTTCGACAACTTCCCGGTAACCGTAACCGGCTTCGTATGCGGAATTGTGGGGCTTGTTGTCTGCAGGCAATCGAAAGTGAAATTCTTGCTTTCCAGATAGCCGAGTTCCGCCATGCGCCGCTCGAAAGCGACAAAGTAAGGCGACGATCTCGGGTTGAAGGCGGCAGTTCCGACGCGCAGTATGCCGCTAGCTTGCTGCGCGCCCTTTGAGCCGCCAAGCAGCCGCCGCCCCGGCTGCGTGTCCAATGAATTCTCGCCGCCTCATTCGACGACCTCGTTGGTGCCAACCAGTCTCCCAGCTTTTCTCAACGTTGAATGTCGGCCTTTGAGGTCAAAGTATGTCGTTTGAGGCGCGCGGCGAACGTCCGCTTTCGCTTCTAATCGCCCGGAAGCGGCCATTCCGTTATCGGCCGACTCCGGTCGTTTCGGCGCGTTTGGCGGAAGGTCAGACTTGGCTCGAATCCGGTCATTTGTCGGTGATGCTCCGCGGCGCACCCAGCCTCCTCAACACTCGACGAAATTCACCGCCAACCCGCCGAGCGACGTCTCCTTGTATTTCGACTGCATGTCGGCGCCGGTCTGTCGCATTGTCGCGATCACCTGATCGAGCGAGACTTTGTGGCTGCCGTCGCCGTGCAG
>DASZFX010000528.1:0-3881 GCA_035939375.1 Roseiarcus sp. | reverse complement strand
GCCCTCAAATGGCTTCTGAAGTGTTCGACCGTCATGTCGCCCTCCTGTCCCTCACAATGGGCCAGCTGCTCTTCTTCTCTTGGATCAAATGAACGAGTTCCGCGATCGTCCGGTAGAACTCCGGCGGAATCGCGGTGTCGACCTTTACCGCGTCGTAGAGCGAGCGGGCGAGAGGCTTGTCCTCGACGAGCGGAATCTCGTGCTCTTTCGCGATCTCGCGAATTTTCAACGCGATCAGATCGAGCCCTTTGGCGACGACGATAGGCGCGCCGCCCTCGCTGCGCAGATATCTCAGCGCCACCGCATAATGGGTCGGATTGACAATGATCATGGTCGCCTTCGGCACGGCCGAAAGCATGCGCTTTCGCGAACGATCGAGGCGAATCGAGCGAAGGCGCGCCTTCAAGAAGCGATCGCCCTCCATCTGCTTGACTTCGTCCTTGATCTCCTGCCGGCTCATTCGCTGGTCGCGCAGCCAATGGAGTCGCGCCCAGACGATGTCGAACGAGGCGACGATCAAGGTGGCGACGACTGTCGCCGACACGAGCCGGACGGCGAGATTCAAGATCCGATCGGGAAGGCCGGCGAGGTCGTAGAACATCGCATTGACGAGCAGGATCCGCTGTCCGTTGACCACCATCGCCACGATCGCCACGACGGCGCTGAACTTGAACACGCTCTTGAGAAACTCCGTCCAGCCGCGCGCTCCGAATATTCGGCTCAGGCCGTTGCGAATCGAAATGCGGGAGAAGTCCGGCATGATCCGGTCGAGCACGAAGCGCGGCGCATTTTGCGCGACCGAGGCGACGGCGCCGGCCACGATGAAAAGCGCAAAGATCGGCGCAAGGAAAGCGAGAACGTTGAGAAGCATCAATTTGCCGAGCGCGACGGCATCGGCGCCCCGATCGAGGCGCCAGCCGCCGGGATCGTCGATAAAGTGAACGAGCGCGGAGACGAGCCGACCTGAACTGTCGCGCAGGACGAAGAGCATGACGATGAGCAAGCAGGCGAGCGAGGCGAGCAGAGGAACCTCGCGCGAAACCGGAACGACGCCGCGTTCGACTGCGTCGGTGAGCTTCTTCTCCGTCGCCTCTTCGGTCTGGCTCTCCTTGTCCTGTTCCTCGGCCATGTCGGCTCAAGCCCTTCAAGTCGCTTCTTGGCTGTCGGGGACGCCAATTTCAATCTCGTTGCGCTGCACCATCTTGAGTACGAGTTCGGCGATCGCCCGTCGCGCTTTGGTGATGTCGCGCTGGGGCGGCGTAGCGCCGTTCGAGAGCTCGCTTTCGACGAGGCGACGCGCACGTGAGGCCATCGAGGAGAGTACGGCGTCGCGGAAGGGCGCTTCGGTGCCGCGCAACGCCATGACGACCGTCTCGGTCGGCACGTTGTCGAACAGGACGGCGCGCGCACGGTTCGAAAGGTTGACAAGGTCGTCGAAGGTGAAAAGCATTTTCTTCAGGATTGCCGCGTCCTTGGGCTGCGTCACGGTGATGCTTTGAATGACGTCTTCGACGTCCGTCGGCTCCAGCCGATTGACGATATCGGCGATGCGGGCTCGGCTGTCCGCCCCGGCGGCGCCGGCGGTATTCTTGAGCAGGTCCTCCTGTAACGCGCTCTCGACGACCCGCAGCGCTTCGGCCGGAACTTGCTCGGGCGCGATCATGCGGATCAACAATTCGTTGCGCAGGTCCCGTGCGAGCAGAGCGACGACTTTCGCCGCGCAAGCGGTATCCAACCTGGAGAGGATGAAAGCCGCGGTCTGCGGATGTTCTTTCTCGACGTAGGCGGCGAGCGCCGCCTCGGGCGTATTGGCAAGCTTCTCCCAGAGACCCGAATTGGAGCTACCCAAGACATCGGAAAGAATGTCCGCAACTTGTTCGGGCGGCAGCGCGCCGTTCAGCAACTGCTCCGCTTCGCCGGCATTGCCCAAGAGATCGGCGCCGACCGTGAACCCGTCGGTGAATTCCTCGATCAATGTCTCAAGCGCCTCGGTGGAGATCGCGCCAAGATGCGCCGCCGCGCGTGTGATCAGCCGCAGCTCCATGTGATCGAAACGCTTGAGCAGGCGCGCCGCAAGCGGCCTGCCCATCGCGAGCAGCAAGGCGGCGGCCTTCTCGGCGCCGTTGAAGATACGCGCCGGCGTCGAGTAGTCTTCGGTGATCACGGCGCTCATGCCCTTGCTCCGTTACGCCGCTTTGTCGGCGCTCGAGGAGGCGACGATCTCGGTCAAGGAAACGCCGAAACGCGAGCTGGCTTCATCGACGACCACCACTTCGCCGCGCGCGACGATCCGTCCATTGACGACGACATTGACCGGCTCGCCGACCCGTTGATCAAGGCCGATCACTGCGCCGCGGCCGAGTTTCATGAGGTTGGCCACCGGCATCGTCGTCGTACCCAGAACGACCTGGACGGTGACTGGTATCCTGAGAATCGTCTCGTAGTTGCCTGCGCCGTCCTTTGCCCCGCCGGCAGGAGCTTCCGCCCCGGATGCGCTCGACGCTTCTTCATTGTCGGTCATGATCAAACGCCCTTTTGTTTGACGCCTCGCCGCCCCTTGTAGCGGGCGACACCGTCAATTCGACAGCGCCGCGTCGAGAAGCCCCTGCTCGGGCTCGATCGGCTCTTCGATTTCCAACGTGTAGCGGCCGTCGACTTGGACGAGCTTGCACCAGAAGAGATTGTGCCCGCCGCTCTCCAGCTTCACCCGGCCCGAGCCGCCGCCACGCAGGTCGAGAATGCGACCGACAGCGAGTTCGGAAATTTCGCCGAGCGTCATTTCAAGCTCTTCGAGCACGCCGTTGACCGGGATCACCGCCGAACTGACGCCGGCCTTCATCTGCTTGGCCCAGCGCGGATCGATCGTGGCCGTTTCGCTCATCGGATCCTTCGACAGTTTCGTGCGGATGGGCAGAAGCGTCGCGTTTGGCAGCAGGACGAGAAGGGCGCCTTGCGCGCCGAACGCCTCGAAGAGAACTCGCGCCGCGACGATCGGCATGTCGCGCCGCCCGAGAATCTGGGCGTCGGCGATCAATTGTTGACGTTCGAGCGCGAAGGCGACCTCGGTGAATCCGACAAAGCCGGCAGAAAGCGCTTGCGCCGCCGCGCGCGACACTTCCTCAACGAGCCGAATATCGATCCGCGTAATGGGGCGGCCCTGCCCGTCTGCTTCGGCCCGATTGGAGGGCTGCTTGGCGCCGAAGACCACGTGAGCCAGCGCATCGATGAAGGCGCGATCGAAAATCACGAGCGCGCGCGTGTCAAGATCGGCGCAGTGCATCACCGCCGTCGGCAGACCATGACATTCGTTGAGCGTGTCGAACAAGCTGCCGGGCTCTATGGCTTCGACTTCGAAAGACGCCTCCCCGCGGCACAGAGGGGCGACCCCCTCGGCCAATCTCTTGGCGAATTGTTCGAAGACCACGGCCAAGCCAGGCAGACGCTCGACCGAAAAGTTGGACTGGTCGACGAGCGGGCCTTGCGCTTTGCGGACTGCAGACGGTTGGGCGGATCGATCGAGCGTCATGGCTCAGGCCGCCTCTTTGATTTCGCCGGCGGCGGGGGCGCCCCCGGAGATCGTCTCGCTTTCGACCGTATCGATGGTCGGCCGCTCCTTCGAGGGAATCGTCTTGCGGCCGAACTCGACGGCGACTTGCGGCATCGCGCCGTTCATGAAGGCAAGGAGGGTTTGCTTGACCAGGGTGAAGGCGCGCAATTGCTTGCGACGGACCACCTTGATCTTCTGGGCGAGCGGCGACACCAGACCGTACGAGAGAAAGATGCCGGCGAACGTGCCGACGAGAGCGGCGCCGATCAACCCACCGAGCAGCTCCGGCGATTGATCAAGCGCACCCATAGCGTGGATGATGCCGAGCACCGCC
>DASZFX010000527.1:0-2651 GCA_035939375.1 Roseiarcus sp. | reverse complement strand
CCGCCTTTTTTGGAAGATCAGCGCGCGCAAATCGAAGCGGCGCTCCCTGAACTTAGGGCGCCACAGTGAGGTGGACCAAATGACGGCCGATCTTTCATTTCGGCACATCTTCGAGCCCTCGGCTAGCACGCCGCCCCCCGTGTTGCTTCTGCATGGCACTGGAGGCGATGAGCATGATCTTCTGCAACTAGGGCGAGCGATTGCGCCCGGCGCGGCCTTGCTCGCGCCGCGCGGCAAGATCCTCGAGAACGGAATGTCACGCTTTTTCCGACGCCTCGCCGAGGGGGTGTTCGACGAGGACGACGTGCGTTTCAGGGCGGCCGAACTCGCCGGCTTTATTGCCCATGCGCGCCGTCTCTATAACCTTCAGGCGCCGATTGCCGTGGGCTTCTCCAACGGCGCGAATATCGCGGCCGCCGTCCTCCTGCTGCATCCTGAGGCGCTCGCCGGCGCCATTTTGATCCGCGCCATGGTTCCGCTCAGCGTCGAGGCGGGTGAGGCGCTCACCGGCAAGCCGATACTCATCATTTCTGGCGACTCCGATCCCATCGCGCCGCCCGACAACGCCGCACGCCTCGCGGCGATGCTCGCTGCGAGGGGCGCCGCGGTTGAACACGAAACCATTCCCGCCAGCCACGGCATGGCTCAGCGCGACCTGCTGCTCTCAGCCTCCTTTTTCGACCGGTTGCGCGGCCGCGCCTCTGATCGGCGCGTGTCCCCGCATCGATAGACGCCAGTATCCGCCAATGCGCCTGCCCAAATCGTAGATCGCGCGCCTGGGACCGATTCTGCACTGGTGGCGAAGTCCATCGACTTCATGAAGCGGCAGCAAGCAGCAGGCAAGCCACTCGGCGCGGAAAGCAACTCAAAGGCCTCCGGAAAGGCAGGCGACCACGGGTCCGGCAAAAGACCCTACTTGACTCAGATTGTCCGCTGGCGGCGTTTGACGCTTGACGTCTGCGTTGCGCCAAAACCGAGTCATCGCGAACGTCGGCCAAACTCGCCGCAAGCACGCGGCAAGCCTTTAGTTGAGGCGCCGCCGAGCAAGTGCAGCAAGAGCCGCATCGGCGCCGGGCTTGCCGCAGACGATGCACCCGAGCGGCAACCGGTCGCTCGAGAATCCGGATGGAACGGTGATAATGGGGCCCCCGATCGCCGTCCACGGTCCGATGTATTTCGGGTCGCCCGTCCAGCTTAGGCCCTTGGGGGCGGGCGCCGGCGTTGCCGGCCATAGGTACGCGTCGACATTGGCGGTTGCTTCAACCAGTTCATAACGCATGAGATCGATCGCCCGACGTTCATTCAAATACTGCAACTCGGGGATTTGGCGACCCTCGGCGAGGCCCTCACGCAGCTTGGCGCCGATTTGCCCCTCGGAGAGCTTCAAAAAGTCCGCCATCGCGCGGCTGGCTTCGTAAAGCATCGTCGAACGTTGCAGCGCGGCCAATCGTGTGAAATCGATGGGCGAACTGCGGTTCTCAACCTTCACCCCCGAAGCCGAGAGCCTCTCGCGCAGACGGGACAATGCGGACACGACGTCAGCGGCGGCATCCTCGATGTGCTTATCATTCAGGACGCAAATCGTTATCGCTGCACCGGGATCGAATGGCAGTGGCGCCGCCGGAACCGCCAATGCTTCGTACGCAAAGACCGCGTCGGTGACGCTCCAACCGAAGAACCCCGGCGTGTCATAACCCGGCCCAAGCGGCGCGACGCCATAATTCGAGAACGAGTGAGTTGACGGCTTGAAAGCCGCGACGCCACAATAGGCCGCCGGCCGATTTACGGAGGCCATTGTTTGAGTGCCGACCGAAAGGGGGACCATGCCGGCGGCGACGGCTACAGCGGAACCGGAACTCGACCCGCCGGGCGTATGGGCGACATTGTGAGGGTTGCGCGCCGGCGACGGGTCGTAAAACGCGAATTCGGTCGTGTGGGTCTTTCCGAGTACGATGGCGCCTTGAACCTTCAACGCGCGAACGATCTCCGCGTCGGCGGCGGCAGGCGGCGCATCATCGCGCGACCGACTGTTGCACCGTGTCGGTAAGCCTTCGACGTCGATAATATCCTTGATGGCGACGGGGATGCCATGGAGCGGCCCTCGAACAAGGCCAACGGCCACCTCTTGATCTCGCTCGCGCGCCGCCGCCAAAGCGCTTTCGGCATTCAACAGGCGCCACGCGTGAACGTGAGGCTCCGCAGCATCGATGCGCGCCAAGCACCGTTTCACCAAGTCGACGGACGACAGCTGTTTGCTTGCAATAGCCTTGGCGAGATCCGCCAGGCGACCCGGATCTTGGACGAAGGCTGATCCGTTCATCTTTTCTCTCGCTCCTTCGATGTGCTGACCAATCTAGCGCGCAAGCATCATTTTCGACAGGCGTCGCCAAGGCGAGCGCGCGCCTATTGCGAAAGCAGCGCATTTCCAGACGCAGCCTAGAGCATCGGACCCCCAAATGAACTCACACCTGGCGGGCGGCGGGAGGCGCAAGCCGCCATTGTTTGGAACAGGGGCTCCTGTGCGCCGGCCGAAAGGTCTGTCAAGGGCTTTAGCCGCCTTCGGCGGCGCGCAAAGCGCGCCCTTGACAGACCATTCGACCGGCGCGTTCCGGTCACTGTTCCAAACAATGGCGGCCCGTGGCGTTGGCGTT
>DASZFX010000526.1:0-10824 GCA_035939375.1 Roseiarcus sp. | reverse complement strand
GCCGGTCACATATTGGGTCCTCTATAAGACCCGCTTTGGCCTGCGCTTGAGAGCCGTCGGCGAGAATCCAGCGGCGGTCGACACGGCGGGCATTTCGGTGCGCGCCTTGCGCTATGGCGGCGTCATAATCTGCGGCGTGCTGGTCGGGATTTCCGGAACGTACCTTTCGATCGCGCAGGCGGCCTATTTCCAGCCGCACATGAGCGCGGGCAAGGGCTTCATCGCGCTCGCCGCGCTGGTCTTCGCCAAGTGGCGTCCGATGCCGGCCCTCGCCACCTGTCTCCTGTTCGGCTTCCTCGACGCGCTGTCGATCCGTCTCCAAGGGACGATCCTGCCGGTCATCGGCCCAGTGCCGGTGCAGGCGATCCAGGCCTTGCCCTATGTCCTTACCGTCATCCTCCTCGCAGGCTTCATCGGCAAAGCGACCCCGCCCAAGGCTTCGGGGATTCCCTATGTCAAAGAACGCTGATCAATCGGTCCTGGCGGCGCTGTTTGCGGCGGCGAGCGCGGCCCAGCTCAAGGCCTACGCGCCCTATTCGCGCTTCAATGTCGGCGCCGCGATCCGCACGCCGTCGGGCGCGATTTTCGCCGGCTGCAATGTCGAGAACGCCGCCTATCCGCAAGGCGCCTGCGCCGAGGCCGGGGCGATCAGCGCGATGGCGATGGCAGGCGAACGGCGCATCGCCGAAATCCTGGTGATCGGCGACGGCGAGGATCTGGTGACGCCATGCGGCGGCTGCCGCCAGCGCATCCGCGAATTCGCCGGCCCGGACACGGCGATCCATATTGCCGGGCCGCAAGGCGTTCGCGCGACTTTTACGCTCGATGAGCTGCTGCCCCATTCCTTTGGCCCTGAGCATTTGAAGTAGGGCGCGAGTTCGCTGACGGTCCACGGGGAGCTTTCATCCATGATCATTGCCTGCGACGAAGCGATCGAGGCTTTGCGCAAGCGAGGTCTCAGCGCGCTCGCGCCGATCGGAATCGTGCTCGGCTCCGGCCTTGGCTCGCTCGCCGACGAGGTCGAGGATGGGGTCTCCGTACCCTATGAGGAGCTTCCCGGCTTTCCGGTCCCAACCGTTTCCGGCCATGCCGGGCGCCTAGTCGTCGGCAATCTCGAGGGCAGGCGCGTCGCGCTTTTCCAGGGACGCGGCCACTATTACGAACGCGGCGATCCCCGCGCCATGGCGGTTGCGGTCGCCTGTTTCAGAAAGCTCGGCGGGGAGGTTTTGTTTCTGACGAACGCCGCCGGCGGCTTGCGCGAAGAATGGCGCCCGCCGGCCTTGGTCGCGATCACCGATCATATCAATTACGCCGGCGCCAACCCGCTGATCGGCCTGAATACAGACGACCGCTTCGTGCCGCTCGTCAACGCGTATGACCGGTCTTTGCGTGAACGGCTCAAACGCGCTGCGGGCTCGGCGGGGATCGAATTGCACGAGGGCGTCTATATGTGGTTCGCCGGCCCGTCTTTCGAGACTCCTGCCGAAATCCGCGTCGCAAAGATCCTTGGCGCCGATCTGGTCGGCATGTCGACGGCGCCGGAGGTCATTCTCGCGCGGCTCTTCGGCCTGAAATGCGTCGCCGTGTCGCTGGTGACCAATTTCGGCGCCGGCCTTGCCGGCGGCGATCCCTCCCACCACGAGACCAAGGAATTGGCGCTCGCCGGCTCGACGAATTTCAAGCGGTTGCTGCGCGCTTTCTTGAAAGGGTCGTCGTGAAGCGCAAGACGAGA
Organism: Roseiarcus sp.; assembly: GCA_035939375.1. GTDB lineage: Bacteria > Pseudomonadota > Alphaproteobacteria > Rhizobiales > Beijerinckiaceae > Roseiarcus. The sequence goes on along the minus strand of DASZFX010000526.1, from coordinate 9,092 downwards.
ATTTATCGCTTGGCTCCACAAATGACCTGCGCGCCGCCTCAAGTGCGAAGGCTACGCCGCGCGCGCAAATCTCCCTTGACATACTACGTAATCTACGTAGTATGATGCACACAGTTTGTGAAACCCTCGCCTTCCGACGCGCCGCTGAGAAAGCGGGAATGACCGCGGACGAAATTTCTAACCTTGTCGACTTGATCGCCGACAATCCGGGTGCGGGCGAGGAAATTGTCGGGACCGGGGGGTGTCGAAAGGTTCGCGTCGCCGGCCGTGGCAAAGGCAAGAGCGGCGGGTATCGAACGATCACCTTCTATTCAGGGGACGAAATCCCGGTCTATCTCTTGACCGTCTTTTCGAAGGGGGAGAAGTCGACGTTGACGGCGAGAGAATGTAGCGACTTGCGCCTTCTGACGAAGGCGCTCGTCGCGGAGCACAGGACGCGCAAGAAAGCGCCGAGGAGAGAATTATGACGAAGAAGGCGTTCAACAAGATCGCCGAAGGGTTAAATGAGGCGCTGTCCATTGCTCGCGGCGAGACGAAGCCATTCAAGTTGTATGTGCCTTCGAAAGTTGACGTGCGCGCGATCCGCAAAGGGCTTGGCATGTCACAGGAAGACTTCGGCTTGGAGTTCGGTTTCACGCTCGATCAAGTGAGGAATTGGGAGCAAGGCCGCACGCGACCGACTCGCGGAGAGCGTACCTACCTCACGCTTATCGCATATCGGGCGACGGATATCATGAGGCTTCGGGACGAAATTTCCCGCAAGGCTAGAGCAGCGGCATAGTACGGCGATCAATGCTCCCCCAGGAAATCATCCGTAAGAAGCGTGACGGGATCGCGCTTGCCGCCGCCGAGATCGAGGCCTTCATTCAAGGCCTGACATCCGGCGCGGTCACCGAGGGCCAAGCCGCGGCTTTCGCCATGGCCGTGTTCTTCAAGGGCATGACGCTGGACGAGCGCGTCGCGCTGACCCGGGCGATGATGGCCTCGGGCGCCGTGCTCGACTGGCGCGAGGCGCATCTTGCCGGGCCAATCCTCGACAAGCACTCGACCGGCGGCGTCGGCGACAATGTCAGCCTGATGCTCGCGCCGATGCTCGCCGCTTGCGGCGCCTTCACGCCGATGATTTCCGGCCGCGGGCTCGGCCATACCGGCGGCACGCTCGACAAGCTCGATTCGATTCCGGGCTATGTCGCGCAGCCGGACCTTGCGCTGTTCCGACGCGTTGTCGCCGAGGCCGGCTGCGCCATCATCGGCCAGACCGCCGATCTCGCGCCGGCCGACAAGCGCCTTTACGCCATCCGCGATGTGACGGCGACGGTCGAATCGATTCCCCTGATCACCGCCTCGATCCTTTCGAAGAAATTGGCGGCCGGACTGCAAGGGCTCGTCATGGATGTCAAAACCGGCTCAGGCGCCTTCATGGCGACGCTGGACGGCGCGCGCGAGCTCGCCAGAAGCCTCGCCCATGTCGCGACCGGCGCCGGCCTGCCGACCGATGCGCTGATCACCGATATGAACGAGCCTCTCGCCAGCGCCGCCGGCAATGCGGTCGAGGTGCTGAACGCCGTCGAATACCTCACCGGCGCCAAGCGCGACTCCCGACTTCACGCCGTGACCAAAGCGCTCGGCGGCCAGCTGCTCGCGCTCGGCGGCCTGGTGGACGATGCGGCTGAAGGCGAGGCGGCGATGGCGGAGAGCCTCGCCAGCGGCGCCGCGGCGGAGCGTTTCGAGCGGATGGTCGCGATGCTCGGCGGGCCCAAGGATTTTCTCGCCAAGGCGCGAGACCTCTTGCCCAAGGCGCCGGTCATGGCCGCCGCGCCGCCGATGCGGCGCGGCTTCGTCGAATCGATCGACGTACGGGCCGTCGGCATGGCGGTCGTCGCCATGGGCGGCGGGCGGACGCGCCCCCCCGATTCGATCGACCCCGCCGTCGGTCTGACCGCGCTCGTCGGTCTTGGCGCGGAAGTCGGGCCCGATGCGCCGCTCGCCTTCGTCCACGCCCGCGACGATGCGCAAGCTGCGGCCGCCGTCGCCGGGCTCGCCGCCGCCTATCGCATCGGCGATGCGCCGCCGGCGACCCATGCGCCGGTGATCGAGCGGATCGCCGGCGCGCCGTGACGATCCTTTTGGCGATCGAGCCGGAGAGCGAAATTCCGCCGTGGCGGGAGCGGATGCGCGTTTTTCTGCCGGGCCGTCGCATCGTCGCCGCGAAGGAGCTCGCCGACCGCGCGGCGGTCGCCTATGCCTTGAGCTGGCGACACGCGCCGGGCGCGCTCGCCGGTCTTCCCAATCTGAGGGCGATCTTCTCGCTTGGCGCCGGCGTCGATCACATGTTCCGCGATCCGCTGCTCCCCGACGCCCCGATCGTCCGCGTCGTCGACGAGGACTTGACCAATCGCATGAGCGAATGGGTCGTGCTGCATGCTTTGCTCCATTTGCGTCAGCAACGTCTCTATGACCAACGGCAGGGCGACCGGCATTGGGAAGAGGATCTCGAGCAGCCGGCGGCGAAGGATGTGCGCGCCGGGTTCATGGGGCTCGGCGCGCTTGGTCTTGACTCGGCGCTAAAGCTCAAAGCGATCGGCTTCGACGTGGCCGGCTGGGGCCGAACGCCAAAGACCGTCGACGGTCTTTCCTGTTTTCACGGCCCCGACGGGCTCGACGCGATGTTGGCGCGGACCGACATTCTAATCGCGCTCCTGCCGCTCACCCGCGAAACGCGGGGTATTCTCAACGCGCGCCTCTTCGCCAAACTGGCGCGCGACGGGCGGCTCGGCGGCCCAATCCTCCTCAATGCCGGACGGGGCGGCTTGCAGATTGAGGCGGACATCGTCGCGGCGCTCGATTCCGGATTGCTGAAAGCGGCCTCGCTCGATGTCTTCGAGACGGAGCCGCTGGCGAAGGATTCGTCGCTTTGGCGCCGGCGCAATGTTTTCGTCAGCCCACATAGCGCCGCCCTTTCCGAGCCCGGCGCCGTCGCCCGCGCCATCGCCGGGCAGATCGAATCGTTCGAGCGCGGCGAGCCCTTGAAGAACGTCGTCGATCGCGTGCGGGAATATTGAGCGCGACATTCGATTGAGGCGCAGGGTCCTTTGGAACGCTACATCGCCAAGCGCCTGCTTTACTCCGCCGCGACCTTGTTCGCCGTCGTGACGATCGCATTCTTTCTCATCCGCATCGCGCCGGGCGGGCCGTTCAACCTCGAACGGCCGCTCGATCCGCGCGTGATGGACAATCTGCGGCGGCTCTATCACCTCGATGAGCCGATCTGGCGGCAATATTGGCGCTATCTCGCCGGCCTCGCCCATGGCGATCTCGGCCCCAGTTTCGCCTGGCGCGATTTTTCGGTGCGCGAGCTTCTCGCTCACGCTTTTCCGATTTCCGCCGGGCTCGGCGCCGCCGCGCTCGCTTTGGCCGCGCTCGTTGGAATCGCCGCCGGCGTCGCTGCGTCATTGCATCCTCGCGCCGCCGCCGATCAATCGATCGTCGCCCTGACGACGCTCGGGCTGACCATCCCGACCTTCGTCATCGCGCCGCTGCTCCAACTCGTCTTCGGCCTGTCGCTGCGCTGGCTGCCGATCGGCGGTTGGGAGGAGGGCGGCCTCGCCTGCCTGATCCTGCCGATCCTTACGCTCGCCGCGCCGCAGGCGGCGGCGATCGCGCGTCTGACGCGCGCCGCGATGATCGACGCGCTCGCCGCCCATTCCATCCGCACGTTGCGCGCCTATGGCATGCCGCGGTCGGTCATCTTGAAACATGCTCTGCGCGCCGCTCTTGCGCCGGTCGTCTCCTATCTCGGCCCGGCCGCGGCCGCGCTGATGACCGGATCGGTCGTGGTCGAGACGATATTCGGCATTCCCGGCATGGGACGATCTTTCGTGGACGGCGCGCTCAACCGCGACTACACGCTGGTGATGGGCGCAACCATCGTGGTCGCGGGCCTGGTCATTCTCTTCAATCTTCTCGTCGATATCGCCTATGCGCTGATCGACCCGCGGGTGAAATCATGACCGCCGCGGCGGGCGCTTGCGGGGCGACCTCCGTCGCCGAATCGCCCGCCCGGCGCGCGCTGGCGCGATTCAAGCGCAATCGGCCTGCCGTTGGCGGCCTCATCGCGCTCGTCGCGATCGCGCTCATCTCGGCGATCGGCCCGGCCCTGTCGCCGCATGCTTATGACCGCGTCTTTCGCGACTATGTCAAAGTACCGCCCTCTTTCGGCGCTCATCCGACCGCCAGGGAGCAGTCGCGCATCCTCGAACGCATCGCGACGCGGCTCGGCGCGGTCGCAACGGACGTCACGACACGACAAGACGTCGCGCGGATCACGCTGCAAGCCTCCTCGCCGCTCGAAGATGCGCCCCTCTTGGACGCGTTCGCGCGATCCGACGCCTTCACGGGGGCGCGGATCGCCGCCAACGAAGACGAGGGTCGTCGGCTGACGGTCGAAGCGCGCCTGCGGCGGGAGACCTTCCTGCTCGGCGCCGACAGCAACGGCCGCGATCTCATGACCCGTATTCTTGTCGGCGGGCGCGTCTCGCTTCTCGTCTGCGCGCTCGCCTCGGCGGTCGCGCTCGCCATCGGCGTCTCGTACGGATCGATCGCCGGCTATGCCGGCGGACGTATCGACGCAGTGATGATGCGCATCGTCGACATTCTCTACACGCTGCCCTTCATCTTCTTCGTCATCCTGTTGATCGTCGTCTTCGGCCGCCATTTCGTTCTCGTCTTCCTTGCGATCGGCGCGGTCGAATGGCTCGACATGGCTCGAATCGTACGAGGCCAGGCGTTGAGCCTCCGGCGCCAGGACTATGTTCTGGCCGCCGAGGCGTTGGGGGCGGGGGCCGGCGGCGTGCTCACGCGTCACATTCTGCCCAATCTTGTCGGCCCGGTGATCGCCACCCTCACTTTGGTCGCCGCCAGGGTCATTCTGCTCGAGGGCTTTCTTTCCTTCCTCGGCCTCGGCGTTCAAGAGCCGATGACCAGCCTCGGCGCGCTCATCGCCGACGGCGCGCGCAATATCGAGGATTCGCCGGGGATGCTGATTTTCCCAGCCATGCTTCTCTCATCCCTTCTCTACGCGCTGAACCTCGTCGGCGACGGCCTTCGCGACGCGCTCGATCCGCGAGAGTGACGATGGCGCCGCTTCTTGCGATCCGCGATCTTCACGTGCGCTTTCGCGTTCAAGGGCGCGAGAGGGAAGCAGCGCGCGGGATCGACCTCAGCATCGGGCGCGGCGAGACGGTCGCTATTGTCGGCGAAAGCGGCTCCGGCAAGACGCAGACGATGATGGCGGCGATCGGCATGCTGCCCGAGAATGGGAGCGCGGTCGGCTCGGTCCGTTTCGAGGGGTGGGAAATCCTCGGCCTTTCGGAGCGTGAGCTCAATCGCCTGCGCGGCTTCAGGGTGACGATGATTTTTCAAGAGCCGATGACTGCGCTCGATCCGCTGTATCCGGTCGGCGCGCAGGTCATGGCGCCGATCATCGTCCACGGCCGGTTGTCGAAAGCCGCGGCGCGGCGGCGCGCGCTCGAATTGCTGGCCCTTGTCGGCCTCGACCGGCCGGAGCAACGCTTCAAATCGGCGCCGCATCAATTGTCCGGCGGCCAACGCCAGCGCGTGATGATCGCCATGGCCATCGCCAATGATCCGGCGCTGCTGATCGCCGATGAGCCGACGACCGCGCTCGATGTCACCGTGCAGGCGCAGATCCTCGATCTGTTACGCGATCTCCAGCGCCGCCTCGGCATGGCGATCGTCTTCGTCACCCATGATTTCGCTATTCTCAACCTTCTAGCCGATCGCATCTATGTGATGGACGACGGCGAGGTCGTCGAAACCGGGCCGACCGGCGATGTGATTGCGCATCCACGCGCGCCGGCGACGCGGGCGCTGATCGAGGCGACGCCGCGCGGCGCCAAGGCGCCGCCCAGCGTCGACGCGCCGATCCTCCTTGAAACGCGCGAGGTAACGGTCGAGTTCGCGCTCCCGGGCGGCTTTTTCGGCCGGCGAAGGCTTTTGCGCGCGGTCGATCGCGTAAACCTCAGTCTCAGGCGCGGTCAGACTGTCGGAATAGTCGGCGAATCGGGATCGGGGAAATCGACCCTGGCTCGCGCGCTTTTACATCTCGTCTCGCATCAAGGCGTCGTACGTTTCGCAGGGCAGGACCTCGCCGCGCTCGATCGCCCTTCGCTGCGCGCTTTGCGCCGCCAGATGCAGCTCGTCTTGCAGGACCCATTCGGCTCGCTGTCGCCGCGCCTGACGATCGGCGCGATCGTCGCGGAGGGCCTCCTTATCCATGAGCCGGCGATGAGCGTCGCCGATCGAATGCGCGCGGCCGCGCTCGAACTTGAGGCGGTCGGTCTCGATCCGGCGTTGATCGACCGCTATCCGCATGAACTATCCGGCGGTCAACGCCAGCGGGTCGCCATTGCCCGCGCGGTAATCCTCAGGCCGCGCCTTCTCGTGTTGGACGAGCCGACCTCGGCGCTCGACCGGACCGTGCAAAAGGACGTGCTCGCTTTGTTACGGGCGCTGCAGGAGGCGCACGACCTCTCCTATGTTTTCATCAGCCACGACCTTGCGGTCATTCGCGCCATGGCGGATGAGATTCTGGTTATGAAGGACGGGCGCATCGTCGAGCGCGGGCCGACGCCGCAAATCTTCGCGTCGCCGCGCGAGGCTTACACCAGCCGGCTCATCGCCGCCGCGCCTTCGTCTCCGGGGGCGCGTTGATTCATGATCGACAGGGGGCGCGGAGGCGGCCATGGCCAAGCCCTTGAGGCGCCTGACGACGAGCCCATCGAGTTCATCAAGCGCCGGTCGATGTTTTTCATCGCCAGCGCCGCCCCGCAAGCCCGCGCTCAAGACTGGCTCGGAAGGGCGGTTACAATGCGCGCACCTTCGCCTTCTTCGCCTTCGCAATCGCCACTCGGTTGCGCAGCGGCAGCCCGAACGTCTCCGCCGCGATTTCGAAAACGTCGCCCTTCTGGGTCTTGATCCCGTCGGAAAAGGACAGCGTCGCCGTGCCGAAGAAATGCACATGGACGTCGCCGGGTCGGCGGAAGCGGTCGTATTTGAAATGATGCGCCTCCAGATTGGCGATCGAATGGGACATGTTTTGCTCGCCGGAGATGAAGGGCTTCTCCCACAGCGTCGCCTTGTCGCGGATGATGCGCGAGACGCCTTGCACATCGAGCGGCAGATCGCCGACCAGGAGTTCGGGACCGAAAGACGAGGGCCGCAATTTCGAGTGGGCGAGGTAGAGGTAGTTCTGCCGCTCGGTGATGTGATCGGAGAATTCATTACCGAGCGCGAAGCCGACGCGGACCGGCGCGCCCTCGGGCGAGACCACGTAAACCCCGACGATTTCGGGCTCTTCGCCGCCGTCGAGCGCGAAATCGGGCGAGGCGAGGTCGCCGCCCGGCTGAGCGACAGTCGAGCCGTCCCCTTTGTAGAACCATTCCGGCTGTACGCCGGACGTAGCGCCTTCCGGCTTGCCGCCTTCCAGTCCCAGCCGGAACATCCGCATCGAATCGGTTTGCTTGGCCGGATCGGCGGCGTCCTTGTGCATCTTGTCGCGGCCCTCCGCCGAGCCGAGATGGGTGAGGCCGGTGCCGGTGACGAGGAGATGGGCCGGGTCCTTGTGATCGATCGGATTGAGAACGCGGCGCTGCTTCAGCGCCCTGGCGAGATCGACCGTCTGGCCGACGCCGCGCGAGGCGATGAGCTTGCGGAACGTTTCGCCGGACGCGATCGCCTGCATGGCGAGATCGTACGTCGTGCGCGCGCCCTTGACCAGACGGCTCTCGCCGCGCGCGGTCACGACCAGGGCTCTTTTCCCTGCTTCGTCGACGATCTGCGCGAGCCTCATGCGTTCTCTCCCCTTAAACTGCGGCGCGGGTCGAGCGCGCGTCGCTCGATGAGATCGAAAATCCGCGCATCGGTGAAATCGGCGACCGCGAAAGCCGCGCCGGTCCTCATCAGCGCCGTTTCGTCGAGCCACGTCGTCACGCCAATGATGGCGAGACCAGCTGCGACGCCAGCGCGAATTCCCGACAGCGAATCCTCGAAGGCGATAGAGCAGCGGGCCTCGGCGCCTGTCAATCGCAGAGCGGTCAGATAGGGCAGCCGATCCGGTTTGGCGCGAGAAAGTTCTTCGCCGATCACGACAACCGGCAGACGGTCGACGACGCCGAGGGCGGCAAGCATCAGCGTAGCATTGGCGCGCGGCGCATTGGTGACGACGGCCGTCGCCAGATCATTGGCCACGGCGAAGTCGAGAAGCGCGGCAAGGCCCTTGGTCGGCGCGGCGCCGGTGAACGACTGGCGGAAGGCCGCCTCCTTCGCGTCGATCGTCGCGTTGCGCTCAGCGACCGTCAGATGGGGAAGGAACGCTTCGCCGATCGCCCCTTTGGCGACGCCCATTATTTTGGTCGCATATTGCTTTTCGTCGATCGCAACTCCGTGCCGCGCGAAGGCGACGCGGAACGCGGCGAAATGATAGGCGTCCGAATCGACGAGCGTGCCGTCGAGATCGAAGAACAGACCGTTCCTCAAGAGAAGCCTTCGCTCACATCGTCGCGCCGACTTGCCATGGCACGAATTCGGCGTCGCCATAGCCGAGCGCCTCGGATTTCGATTTTTCGCCCGAGGCGACCGCCAGAATCTTGTCGAAAATCTCGCGACCTTTTTCCTCGAGCGCGACGCCGTCGAGTATGTCGCCGCAATTGATGTCCATGTCGTCGACCATGCGCCGATAGGTGTCGCTGTTGGTGGCGAGTTTGATCGAAGGCGTCGGCTTGCAGCCATAGGCGGAGCCGCGCCCGGTCGTGAAGGCGAGGATGTTCGCGCCTCCCGCCACTTGACCGGTGGCCGAGACGGGATCGTAGCCGGGCGTGTCCATGAAGACGAAGCCCTTGGCGGTTACCGGCTCGGCATAGCGATAGACGTCGTTAAGGATGGTGCGGCCGCCCTTGGCGGCGGCGCCCAGCGATTTTTCCAGGATCGTCGTCAAGCCGCCCGCCTTGTTGCCGGGCGAAGGATTGTTGTTCATTTCGCCGTTGTTGCGCGCCGTATAATCCTCCCACCAATGG
>DASZFX010000525.1:0-2437 GCA_035939375.1 Roseiarcus sp. | reverse complement strand
AACTCACCTGGCGGGCGGCGGGAGGCGCAAGCCGCCATTATTTGGAACAGGGGCTCCTGTGCGCCGGCCGAAAGGTCTGTCAAGGGCTTTAGCCGCCTTCGGCGGCGCGCAAAGCGCGCCCTTGACAGACCTTTCGGTCGGTGCGTTCCGGTCACTGTTCCAAACATGGGCGGCCCGTGGCCTTGGCGGTTGTGTCCAGAGAGCCTCCGCGAAATTGCGAATCCGCCCGCCCTAGCGCAGCAGCTTGAAGGCGTGCGGCGACCAGTCGTTGCGGCCGATGCCGGGGATGCACCAGAGCATACAGAGCGGCTCGATCGCGCGGGCCGCCTCGATCGCGCCCATATCCGCCGTCTCCCAGCCGAACTGATCGAGTATTCCCTCGACCTCTTTCTTGGCCTTGGCGTCATTGCCGCAAATGAACATGGTCGGCTTGCCGCCGGAAAATTGCGGATTGACCATCTGGCCGGCCCCGACAGAATTGAACGCCTTGACGAAATGCGCGTCGGGAAAGGCCTTTTGCAGCCGCTCCATCAGCGAATCCTTCAAGGTCGTGAAGTAAGAAAGAACGCCATTGACCGGCGGGCCCCCGCCGATCGGATTACACGCGTCGATCACCGTCTTGCCGGATATGTTGGCCGCGCCGGCGAGGCCCAAAGCATCGAGCGCCACCGCCCCGCCGACCGCGAGAACGACGATCTCGCCGAATGCCGCCGCCTCGGCGAAGCTCATGATCTCCGCCCCAGGCTGGCTGGCTTTCCATTCGGCGAGTTTGCCCGGCTCGCGGGTGCCGAGCGCCACCTTATGCCCATGCTTCAAGAATCCGCCGCCCAGAGTTTTGGCGACGCCGCCGGAACCGATGATGCCGACTTTCATGCGCAAGGCTCCGCAGAAGAACGATCCTGAACCGAAGCGTCAAAGATCATGGCTCCCAAAGTGGCGCAGTCCAGCCCAATTGGCAAAGCGCGTCGGCGGGCCGGCGCGTCGGCGGGCCTCACGATTTCCGGCGAATGCGCCTGCGCGTCTGCGTCGGACTCTCGCCGTAACGCGCCCGATAGGATCGCGAGAAGGCCGGCGACGAATTGAAGCCGGTAATTTCCGCAATGTCGGCGAAGGCCATATTCGTCTCGATGACTTTGCGCCGCGCGGCGTTGAGACGGAGCGCCAAATAATGCTCGTGGGGGGTCACATCCATCGTCTCTCGAAATCTTTGGCGAAGATGGCGCCCGCTGACCCCGACGCGACGCGCCAGTCGCGCCAACGACAGAGGCGCGTCGATTGCATCCTCCATCAGGCGAACGGCCTGGCTCACCCGTTCGTCGGCCGTCCGCACCCCGCCAAGCAGCGGCGCCTGCAAAAGAGCGCCAGCGCTTTCCCGCTCATAGACAAAGAGGCGCGAAACTTCGAGAGCCAGCGAGTAACCGTGGCGCTGGCGGACGATCTCGATCATAAGGTCCAAGGTCGGCAGAGGTCCGCCCGAGGTGATGCGATTTCCATCGATCACGTAGCGCTGCGGGACAATGGATATTTCCGGATAGGCGGCTTCGAACTCCTCCCGATCTTCCCAATGAACGGCGACCGAATGGCGGTCGAGCAGGCTCGCTTCCGCCAAAAGCCAGCTTCCCGACTCAATGCCGAAGATGGCGGGGCGACAGCGAGCGCTTTTCGACAACGCCATCTTGAGCGCCGAAGTCGCGTTTTGACGCCAATCGTAGCTCGACAAGACGAAGAGCGGATTGGTTTCTCTCGCCGGAACAAACGGCCCGTCCACGGGGACCGGTATTCGGCTTTTGTTTTCGATCGGCGCGCCGCCCGGGGAAAACATGCGCCAGCGGTACAGTTCCTGGCCGGCGATACGGTTTGCCGCGCGCAAAGGCTCGACGACCGCAGCCGTGAGCATCAAGGTAGAGCCCGGTAAGATCAGCAGATCGATTTCCAGCGCCTCGGTCGATGGAGTCAGGAAGCTCATCGCCTTGTTCCTAAAATGTTAAAGATAGCGCCGATTATGTAAAGCGTCACGCCATGCAACGGGGTGGGATCCGTCAACTTCGCCTCGGAGCCCGCGCATGCCCCTATCCATGAACACGGAGGTTTTCATCACCTGCGCCATCACCGGCGCCGGCGACACAGCTTCAAAATCGCCGCATGTTCCGATCACGCCGAAACAGATCGCCGATGCGGCGATCGAAGCCGCAAAGGCCGGCGCGGCGATCGCCCATTGTCACGTTCGCGATCCGGAAACCGGCGCCGCCGCCAGGCGCCTCGATCTTTACAAGGAGGTGACAGACCGCATCCGGTCCGCTTCCGTCGATGTCGTGCTCAATCTCACCGCCGGCATGGGCGGCGACCTGGTATTCGGCGACGTCGAGAAGCCCCTCCCCCTTAAAAGCAACGGCACCGATATGGCCGGCGCCACCGAGCGCGTCCGTCACGTCGCGGA
>DASZFX010000524.1:0-6706 GCA_035939375.1 Roseiarcus sp. | reverse complement strand
CCGGTGCCGCGCTGAATCACGCCCTCCAGGATTGAGGTGACCTGAAAGGCGGTGAGCGGATCGATCACTTGCTCGCGTTTGTCGATCAGCTTTGGCTCGTCCTGATTGTCCCATTTTTCGGCGTCGCATCCTTGGCAGATGCGATCGTCATGCCTGTAGATCGTATGGCCCCAGCGGTCCTGGATGCGGTCGATCAGAGTCGGCTTGATGCGCTTGCCGCCATTGTCGAACATGGAATAGGCGGTCACCATGCGAAGCACCGTCGTCTCGCCGGCGCCGAGCGACATGGCGAGCAGAGGCGGCATTTCGTCATAGACGCCGAAGCGCTTGGCGTATTCGACGATGAGCGGCATGCCGACGTCGCGCGCCAGTCGCACCGTCATCTGGTTGATCGAGTGCTCGACGCCGAAGCGCAGCGTATGCGGGCCCTCCGACTTGCCTTCGAAATTCTCCGGCCGCCAGACTTCGCCATTGCCCTGGTCGATCTCGATCGGCGCGTCGAGGATGATCGAGGACGGCGTATAGCCGTTGTCGATCGCCGTCGCATAGACGAAGGGCTTGAAGGATGAGCCGGGCTGGCGCTGGGCCTGGGTGGCGCGATTGAATTCCGATTGATCGTAAGAGAACCCGCCGACCATGGCGAGGACGCGGCCGGTGAACGGGTCCATCGCCACGCAGGCGCCCGAGACTTCGGGTATTTGGCGCAACCGATATTCGCCCGCCTTGCCCGCGATCGGCTCGACATAGACGACATCGCCGGGCTTGACCGCTTTGTTCGGCCGTCGCCCCGTCCATCTGGCGCCCTCGACAGTGATCGAGCCCGTCTCGCGTTCGGCGCCGACTTCGCCCGACTTTTCACGCTCCGGCTGCAGGCCGATGCGCGCTGAAATGTCGTTGGCGTCGAGCACCACCGCCAAACGCCAGGGCTTGACGTCGCCGAGCTGGGGAATATCGGCGAGCGCGACGCCCCAATCCTGGCCGAGATCGACGGACTTGACCACGCCGTGCCAGCCATGGGCTTCGTCGTAGTGCACGAGCCCGTCGACGAGCGCCTTGCGGGCCATCAGTTGCGTCTTCGGGTCGAGGGTGGTGCGGACCGAAAGGCCGCCCTCGTAGAGTTTCTGTTCGCCGTAACGCTCCGAGAGTTCGCGGCGCACCTCCTCGGCGAAATAGCCGGCGGCGATCGCATTCGGCGTCAGCACGCGCGGATTGACGTTGAGCGGTTCGCCTCGGGCTTTCTTCGCCTGTTCGGCGGTGATGTAGCCCTCCTCCTCCATGCGGCCGATGACGTAATTGCGCCGATCGACCGCGCGTTCGTGATTGCGGAACGGATGCAGCGCGCTCGGCTCCTTGGGCAGCGCGGCCAGATAGGCGACTTCCGAGATCGAAAGCTCATGCACCGACTTGTTGAAGTAGTTGAGCGCCGCCGCGGCCACGCCGTAATTGCTGAGACCGAGGTAGATTTCATTGAGATAGAGTTCGAGAATCTTGTCTTTCGAATAGGCCGCCTCGATCCGCATGCTCAGCAGGATTTCGCGGATCTTGCGATCGAAGGTGCGCTCGTTGGTCAAAAGAAAGTTCTTGGCCACCTGCTGGGTGATGGTCGAAGCGCCCTGCACATGCTTCGAGCCTTGCAGGAATACAAATCCGGCGCGCAAGATTCCTTCCGGATCGAAGCCGCGGTGAACGTAGAAATTCTTGTCTTCCGCCGCGATGAACGCGTTCTTGACCAGCGGCGGGATCGCGGCCGAGGGCAGATACATGCGCCGCTCGTGAAAATATTCAGCGAGCAGGCTGCCGTCGGCGGCATGTACGCGGGTCATCACCGGCGGCTCGTAATTCTGCAATTGAGTGTAGTCGGGCAGATCCTGCTCGTATTTCCACACCACCGCGCCGACGCCGGCGGCCACGATGACGAAGACGATCGCCGAAGTGGCGAAGAGGAAGCCGACAAAGCGGGCGAGCCGTCGCATCATTCAAAAAACCTTTGCAATGAAACCCTTGCAAATACGCCTGCTTGCCGGCCTTTGCTTCGTCTCGAGAGCCGCGGACTCCAGGCATGAAACAATCGATTTGTGTTGCGATCGCGGCAGGCCCCCGATAGCGCCTTCGGCCGGCGCGCTCCCTCAATGGCCGCTTTTGTCGGCCGCCGGCGCCGGCGGAGAGACAATCGGGGCAGAAGGACCAGGCGGACCTGCATCCGCTTGCGCCTTATGGTCGGCTCCCGCTTGCGCGGCGAAAAAGCGATCGATCGCCGCGGCAAGCGCGGTCGTGGCCTTAGCCCGCCAGTCGGGCGAGGTCAACGATTTGACGTCCTGGGGATTCGAGAGATAGCCGAGCTCCAAGAGCACGGAGGGGAAATCCGGCGCTTTCAGCACCATGAATCCGGCCGAACGCTCGGGGTTGCGGTTCAATCGCGCCGCCGAGCGCAACTCCCCGACGACGCCGCGCGAAAATATATGGGCATAGGCGCGCGACTCGCGTCGCTTCAGGTCGAAAAGAATGTCGGCGACCCCGGCGTCGTCCGGGGCCTCCTGGACCCCCGCGGCCTTGTCGGCGGCGTTTTCATGCTCTGCGATGCGCGCCGCCTCGGCGTCGGAGGCCCGGTCGGCGAGCGTATAGACCGTCGCCCCGGACACTTCGACCGCTTCCGGGAGCGTGTCGGCGTGGATCGAGATGAGCAGCGAAGCATTGGCCTCACGCGCGATGCGCACCCGATCAGCGAGCGAAACGAATTCATCGCCATTGCGGGTCATGACGACTCTGTAGCGATTCTCGGCCTCCAGCTTTTGCTGGAGCTCTTGGGAGAAATCATAGACGAGCGCCTTTTCAACGACGCCCGGCGTGCCATAGGCGCCGCCGTCGACGCCGCCATGGCCGGGATCGAGCACGATTACCGGCGGCCCTGCGGGCGCGGCCCCGCCGTCGGCCGGCGCGAGCTTCAGCGCGGTCGCCGGCGGCGGCGCCTGCTCGGCCTCCTTGACGGATTGAAGGAAGACCGCCGGCTCGCAGCGGCCAAGATCGATCTGCAGCCGCGCCGGCTCAGCGCCTTTGACGATGGCGAGCGTCGCCAGACGCTCGACGCGCGCCGGACCGTTGAGATCGATGACGATTCGCGACTTGCCAGCCCCGAGCAGGCCGAAACGGAAAGATTTGACGAGCGGACCAAGCGCCCGTCCCTGCCCGGCGGGCCCGATCGCCGGATCGATTTGAAAATTGACCTCGGGAATGTCGACGACGATACGGTCGGGATCAGCCAGAGCGAAGGCCCGCCCCTCGACCGGGGCCGACAAATCGAAGGTCAACCTGGCGCCGCCGTCATATTCGACAAGCCGTGCGGCGACCGCGACCGGCGCCGCAGGCGGCTCGCCCGCAGTCGCGGCAAAGGCTGCGCCAGCGAGAAGGAAAGACGCGCTCGCCAGAAGGGCGAAGGACGCCAAGCGCGCCAAGATCAGCGGGCGCATGGGCGACAGGGATTTTCGCATCGGCCCCTGCGCCTTGGCGGCGCGCCCGCGTCTGCCGTGAGCCATCTCACCTTGACCACAATCGCTGGGCGCCTGCCGCCTCGACGCCGATCCCTAAGCCATAAGGCCGCAAGGGTTAACGATAAATAACCAAATCATGGCGCAATCGAGTCCACTGTTGCGGCATAGCAACAAGCTGAAAAACCTTGCCAAGCCTTCCGGTCTTCCATATGTAAGTGGCCGCTTCGACGCGGTTCGAATCTGCTGCGGCGCACGCCCTTTCGATCGATGGATTAAGGGGTTCGGCGACGGAGTTCCGGGTTAAGCCGAAGCGGGGAAATCAAATCTGGCGGGTCCGGTGGCCCGTCATCCTAAGCGCCTCTCCTTTTTAGGGGTTTTGCGCGGTGGGCCCCGCGAAGCGACAGCGCTGTTTGAAGCGCCCCTCGATTGGCGACGAGGAATAGGCTCCGCCAGTGATTTGGTGCGCAATGCCCGTCCGACGCATGGTAGGCCCAGGTCTCGCGCTGTCCTCAGCGCGCGACAGGTCGCCGTCGCGCCTCGCCGGCCTGCGCCCGGGCGCCGCCCGTCGCGGCGACGTCCCCAGTCTGTTTCCACGCTTTCTTCTCATCTCCCCCAACACAGGCCGCGCCGTTAGCGCCGACAGACGCCCCGGATGGGCGTCCCCGGCGGCGCGCGCGCGTCCGCAAAGAGTTCATCATGGCCAACAAAATGATCATCGACGCCTCCCACCCGGAAGAGACCCGGGTGGTCGTGCTGAGAGGCAATCGAGTCGAAGAATTCGACTTCGAATCGGCGAATAAAAAGCCGCTGCGCGGCAATATTTATCTCGCCAAAGTCACCAGGGTCGAGCCGTCCCTCCAAGCCGCTTTCGTTGACTACGGCGGCAATCGCCACGGCTTCCTCGCCTTCTCGGAAATCCATCCCGACTAGTACCAGATCCCGGTCGCCGACCGGCAGGCGCTGCTCGAAGAGGACGCGCGCGCCCATGGCGAGGACGAAGGCGACGAATACAGAAGCGAAAGACGCAGCCGCCGGCACCGCCGCCCCCATCCGCAGGAAGCGGAGATGCGCGCCCAGACCGACGAGAGAGTGTCGGAGCCTGCAGACATCGACAGTGCGGCGGAGGATCAGGACAAGGCTTCGCCGGCTGAACCGTCTTTCGATTCGCCTACGGCTTTCGAAACGGCGCCGCCGGCCGACGAGGCGCCGCCCAGCGATGGCGAGGAGAGGGCGCCGCCCTTCGAGGCCTTTGTCGAAGACAGATACGCGGAAGATAGAGAAGAAAGAGCCGCGTCCGCGATCGTCGAGGTCTCTTCCGAAACGCCGGCTGCGCCAATCGTCGAAACCGCGCGCGAAGAGACGGCGGAGGCGAGCGAACGCGAAGCGCTGATCGTCGAAACCTCTCCTGAAGAGGCTTCTGGCGAAGAGACCTACCCCGAGGAAGAGACCGCCGAGGCGGAAGGTCATCCCGACGACGACCGCAGCGAGGTGACGACGCTCGACGGCGGCGCTGAGGAGATCACGCCGAGGGCTCGCCACGGCCGCGAGGATCGCGAGGACGAAGGCGAGGCGGTCGAGCAGATCGGCGGCGACGCAATGGAGGAATTGCCGCGTCGCTCGCCGCGACTGCGCCGCCAGTACAAAATTCAAGAGGTGATCAAGCGCCGCCAGGTGCTGCTCGTTCAGGTGGTCAAGGAGGAGCGCGGCAACAAGGGCGCCGCTCTGACGACATATCTCTCGCTCGCCGGCCGCTACTCGGTGCTGATGCCCAATACCGCGCGCGGCGGCGGCATTTCACGCAAGATCACCAACAGCGCCGACCGCAGCCGGTTGAAATCCATTGCCCAGGACCTCGAGGTCCCCGAAGGCATGGGCGTGATCCTGCGCACCGCCGGCGCCATGCGCACCAAGGCCGAGGTCAAACGCGATTTCGAATATCTCTTGCGGATGTGGGAGACGGTGCGCGAGACGACGCTCGCTTCGACCGCCCCGACCCTTGTCTACGAGGAAGGCTCGCTGATCAAGCGCGCCATTCGCGATCTCTACAATAAGGACATCGACGAAGTCGTCGTCGCCGGCGACGACGGCTATCGCGAGGCCAAGGAGTTCATGCGGCTCTTGATGCCGAGCCACGCCAAGAACGTTCAGCCCTATCGCGAGCCGCAGCCGGTTTTCGCGCGAGCCGGCGTCGAGGCGCAGCTTGATGCGATGTTCTCCAACCAGGTCACGCTGAAGTCGGGCGGCTATATCGTCATCAATCAGACGGAGGCCTTGGTCGCGATCGACGTCAATTCGGGCCGCTCGACGCGTGAGCACAATATCGAGGACACCGCCCTGCGCACCAACCTCGAAGCGGCCGACGAGGTCGCTCGCCAGTTGCGCTTGCGCGATCTTGCCGGCCTCATTGTCGTCGATTTCATCGACATGGAGGAGGGACGCAACAACCGGGCGGTTGAGCGGCGCATGAAGGACGCGCTGAAGAACGATCGCGCGCGCATCCAGGTCGGGCGCATCTCGCATTTCGGACTGCTCGAAATGTCGCGCCAGCGCATCCGCACCGGCGTCCTCGAAGGCTCGACCGTCGTCTGCCCGCATTGCATGGGCGCCGGCGTCATTCGCTCGACCGCTTCGATCGCGCTGCATGTGCTGCGTGTGCTCGAAGACGCGCTCATCAAGAGTTCGACGCATGATATGACGGTGCGAACGCGCAGCGAAGTCGCGCTTTACATTCTCAACCACAAACGCGCGCATTTGCGCGACCTCGAACGGCGCTTCGGCGTCTCGATCATGGTCGCCGCCGATGCGTCTCTCGCCGGCGCGACGTACCACGTTCTCGATCGCGGCGAGCTGGCGACCGGCGTCAAGGTCGACGAAGCCGAGGCGCGCCAGGCCAAGCCTGCAGCGCCGGAAGACGAGGCCGATGATTCCGAGGCCGCGCGCGAGGAAGCGGAGATCGAGGCCGAAAGCCAAGACGAGGAGGGCGAGAGCGCCGAGGAGGAGGCCGAGACGCCGCGTGGCGAAGGCGGCTCAAAGCGCGAGGAAGGCGAAGGCGGACGCCGGCGCCGCCGAAGGCGAAGGCGGCGGAGCGGGGGACGCGAGTCTACGGATATGGTCGGCCTGGACGGGCCGCAGCCGACCGACGCGGGCCTGGCGGCGGTTGCGGAGATCGGCGGCGATCAAGCGGTTCGCCCGCGCGAAGGCGCCGATACGCCTGGCCGTCG
>DASZFX010000523.1:0-3350 GCA_035939375.1 Roseiarcus sp. | reverse complement strand
TCTAGGCACGGTCTTCGAATGGTATGACTTCTATCTCTACGGCTGGACCGCCGTCCAAATCGGCAAGGCCTTTTATTCCGCTTTCGACGCCAATACCCAGTTCATCTTCGCCCTTTTGACCTTCTCCGCCGGCTTCCTCGTGCGGCCAGCGGGCGCGCTGGTTTTCGGCCGGATCGGCGACACGGTCGGCCGCAAATACACCTTCCTCATCACCATGACGATCATGGGCCTCTCGACCTTCCTGGTCGGCCTCACGCCCGATTACGCAGCGATCGGGTGGCTCGCCCCGGCGATCTTGCTCACGTTGCGCATGCTTCAGGGCCTGGCGCTAGGCGGAGAATATGGTGGCGCGGCGACCTATGTCGCCGAACACGCGCCGCAGGGTCGGCGGGGCTACTATACATCGTGGATTCAGACCACGGCGACGATCGGCCTGTTCCTGTCGCTGATCATCGTCTTCGTTGTCCGCAACTCGGTGAGCCCGGTCACATTCGCCGACCCATCGCTCGCGGGCGCCTGGCGTATTCCCTATCTCTTGTCGATCATCCTGCTCGGCATTTCGATCTGGATCCGCTTGCAACTCGCCGAGTCGCCGATTTTCCAGAAAATGAAGGCGGAAGGGACGGATTCCAAGGCGCCCTTATCGGAAGCCTTCGGCAACTGGCGCAACGGCAAGATCGCCTTGATTGCTCTTTTCGGCCTGACCGCGGGCGAAGCCGTCATCTGGTACGGCGGCCAGTTCTACGCCCGCATCTTCCTCGTCTCGACGCTGAAGGTGCCCGCCAATACCGCCGATTCAGCGCTGATCATCGCTCTCATTATCGCCACGGCCGGCTTCGTCCTGTTCGGCCGGCTCTCGGACCGCATCGGCCGCAAGCCTATCCTGCTGGCCGGCTTCCTGCTCGGGGCGGTTACCTACCAATATGCCTTCGGTCTCCTCACTCACGCCGCCAATCCGGCTCTCGAGACAGCTTTGGCCAACGCGCCGGTGACAGTGACCGCCGATCCCGCGGACTGCAGCCTGCTGTTCGATCCGGTCGGCGGACGCGTGTTCAAGAATTCCTGCGACATCGCCCGCCAGGCCCTCATCGCCTCGTCGGTGAATTTCCGGGTCGAGAACGCGCCGGCCGGAACGGTGGCCAAGGTCAAGGTCGGCGACAAGGAGTTCGACTCTTTCGCCGGCGCGGGGCTCGACCCCAAAGCTTTCGGCGAGCAGAAGGCGGCCTTCACCAAATCGATCACCGAGGCGGTGAAAGCAGCCGGCTACCCGACCGCCGGCGCCGACCCGGCGGGGATCAACATGCCGCTGATGATCATCGTGCTCGTCTATCTCGCCATCCTGGTGACGATGGTCTATGGCCCGATCGCGGCCGCGCTGGTCGAATTGTTCCCGACCCGCATCCGTTATACCGGCATGTCGCTGCCCTATCATATCGGCAACGGCTGGTTCGGCGGCTTCCTGCCGCCGATCGCGGTCGCCTGGGTGGCGGCCACGGGCAATATCTATTCCGGCTTGTGGTACGTGATCATCATCGCCGCGATGAGTTTCATCGTCGGGTTGATCTTTGTGCCCGAGACAAAGGATCGGGAAATCCATCATATCCAATAGGCGAGACGGGGCCGCCCCCAGCTTCGCTCCCTCGCCGCATCGCTCAAGGCCGCGGATCGGCGGGGCGGAGTTCTATTGCACGTCGTTGCATAGTGACGACGCCAGCCCTTCGCTGGCCGGAGCCGCCCGCCTCCGCATCTCCACGAGCCTTCCCCGATCGAGCACTGCGATATCGCTCGCCAGGCGTTCGACCTCGCTCAAGCGGTGGCTGACGAAGACGATCGGGATGGCGAAGGCGTCGCGCAGCTTCTCGATATAGTTCAAAATCTCGGCGCGGCGCGCCTCGTCCAGCGCGGCCAGCGGCTCGTCCATCAACAGAAGGCGGGGATTGGCGAGAAGCGCGCGGCCGATGGCGACGCGCTGCTTCTCGCCGCCCGAGAGGCGCGCGGGCCAGCGCTGAAGGAGCGGGCGCAGGCCGAGGAGATCGACGGCCGAATCGAAATCGACGCTGCGCTCGCCCGTCGGCGCGTAGCGCCGTCCGTAGAGAAGATTGCGCTCCACCTTGAGGTGGGGAAAGAGCCGCAATTCCTGAAACACGTAGCCGACGCGACGCAGGCGCGGCGCAAGATCAACGCCGGCCGTCGTATCGAGGAAAGTCGCGCCGTCGACGACGAGGCGGCCTTCGTCGGGATGCGCGAGGCCGGCGATGAGGTTGAGCAGAGTGGTCTTGCCGGCGCCGGACGGACCGCAGAGCGCGAGCGTCGCGCCCTCAGCCGCGATGCTGGCTTCCAGCGTGAATTCGCCCTGGCGATGCCGGACGTCGATCGCGATCATAGGTCCATCGCCTGGCGCGAAACGCGCGCCGCCAGGAGTTCGGCGAAGACGAGCGCGGCGAAGGCGATGAGGATGGCGACGATGGTCAGGCGCGCCGCGCCGGCGTCGTCGCCGGGCGTCTGCGTCGCGCTGTAGAGCGCGGTGGCGATCGTCTGCGTCTCGCCCGGAATATTGGCGACGAACGTGATGGTCGCGCCGAATTCGCCAATCGCCCGCGCAAAGGCGAGGATCATCCCAGCGACGATTCCAGGCAAGGCGAGCGGCGTGGTGATCGTCAGGAAGACCATGACGGACGACGCGCCCAAAGTCTCGGCCGCCTGCTCCAATCTGGTGTCGACCGCCTCGATCGAGAGACGGATGGCGCGGACCATCAAGGGAAAGCCCATGACCGCCGCCGCCAGCGCCGCGCCCGTCCAGCGAAAGGAAAAGACGAGGCCGCAGCAAGATTCCAGGGCGCGCCCGAAGGGCCCCTGCCGGCCGAAGCCGAGCAGCAGCAGCCAACCGGTGACGACCGGCGGCATGACGAGAGGCAAATGGACGAGGCCGTTCAGCAGCGTCTTGCCGATGAAGCTGCGGCGCGCCAGGAGAAAAGCAATGGCGACGCCGAAAGGCAGGCTCGCGAGCGTGCCGACGGTCGCCACTTTCAGGGACAGGAGGATCGCCGTCCATTCCAGCGGCGAAAACGGCGCCAGGATCGCGCTCAAGCCTGACCCCTATCCACGCCTTACGCCTCGTCCCTCGCTCCGACGGCGCAACCCCGCCCTGTCTATATTTTAAGGAATATAGCGCGGCGGCGCGGGATGGAGCAATCGCCGGCAGGCCGATTGCGGGGGCGGGCGAAATGTAGCGTCGCCTTGGGCGGCGGCCAGTTTGCGGCCGCCATCCCGCCTCGACCGCGACCCAGACGACGTTGGTCGCAACTCATAATCTCATTGATTGCTTGGCGACATCATGTGCGAGAGGAATT
>DASZFX010000522.1:0-6591 GCA_035939375.1 Roseiarcus sp. | reverse complement strand
CATGCAATCAATGACAGTCTATCGCTTGCATCGTCTCAAATGCTTTCCGGACATCACTTCTTCAGACGGTACCCCGTTTTGAAGATCGCTGTGATCGCCGCCAGGCACAGAGCAAGGAAAATGAGCGTCATGCCGAGGCTAACGGGTACGTCGACATCGGCCTTGCCGTAGAAGCTCCAGCGGAAGCCGCTGATCAAGTAGACGACCGGATTGAACAGCGCGACGTTGCGCCAGAAGGGCGGCAGCATGTCGATCGAGTAGAAGCTGCCGCCGAGAAAGGTCAGCGGCGTGATAATGAGAAGCGGGACCAGTTGCAGCTTCTCGAAATTATCGGCCCAGATGCCGATGATGAAGCCGAACAGGCTGAATGTCGCGGCGGTGAGCACGAGGAAAAGGAGCATCCAGAACGGGTGTTCGATCCTGAGCGGCACGAAGAGGCTCGCGGTCGCCATGATGATGAGGCCGAGAAGAATCGACTTCGACGCCGCGGCGCCGACATAGCCGATGACGATCTCGACCACCGATATGGGCGCCGACAGGATTTCGTAGATCGTCCCGACGAAGCGGGGGAAATAGATTCCGAAGGAGGCGTTGGCGATGCTCTGCGTCAGAAGCGACAGCATGATCAGGCCCGGCACGATGAAAGCGCCGTAGCTGACGCCGCCGATATTGGCCATCCGCGAACCGATCGCGGCGCCGAAGACGATGAAGTAGAGCGAGGTCGAGATCACCGGCGCGACGATGCTTTGCAGGAGCGTGCGCCGCGTCCGCGCCATTTCCGCGCGATAGATCGCTTGAATCGCGTAGACGTTCATGACCGCTCCCGGACGATATCGACGAAAATCTCCTCCAGGGAGCTCCTTTTGGTCTCGACGTCCCGATAGGCGAGGCCGGCCGCCTCGAGCGCGTGGAGCAAGGGGCGGGCGCCGAGCGATTCCTTGGCCGCCTCATAAGTATAAGTCACCTCCACCCCGTCCGGCGATAGCTCCAAAGCGAAAGGCGCGAGGTTGTCGGGAATTCGATCCAAGGGCTGAAGCAATGACACGATGAGCTGCTTCTTGCCGAGCTTGTGCATCAAAACCCCCTTGTCCTCGACCAAGACAAGTTTGCCGTTGTTAATGACGCCGATGCGATCGGCGAGTTCCTCCGCCTCGTCGATATAATGCGTCGTCAGGATGATCGTGACGCCTTCGTCGCGTAGCGCGCGAACGACCCGCCACATCTCGCGACGGAGTTCGACGTCGACGCCGGCGGTAGGCTCGTCAAGGAACAAGACGATGGGTTCATGCGCCAAGGCCTTGGCGATCATCACGCGCCTCTTCATGCCGCCGCTGAGCGTCATGATCCTGTCGCCGCGCCGATCCCACAGCGACACGTCGCGCAGCACACGTTCGACATAGGCGGGATCGGCCGGCCGCCCGAACAGGCCGCGGCTGAATCTGACCGTGTTCCAAACGTTCTCGAATGTGTCGGTGGTCAATTCCTGCGGCACCAGGCCGATCCTGGCGCGGGCGGCGCGATAGTCGCGCTTGATGTCGTGGCCGTCGACGGTCACGACGCCCTCGCTGGCGTTGACGATGCCGCAGATGATGCTGATCAACGTCGTCTTGCCGGCGCCGTTGGGGCCGAGCAGCGCAAATATCTCGCCGCGCAGAATCTCCAGGTTGATCGAATCGAGCGCCTTGAAGCCGGAGGCATAGGTCTTTGAGAGTTTGGCGACCGAGACGATCGGTTGCGTTTGAGCGGCGATGCTCGAAGAAGAGGCGGGTTGGAGCACGGGAGGCAATCGTTGGAGATGACCGGGCGGATTCGAGGCGGCGCGCACCATATCGCGGCGACGTCGCGAGCGCGAGTTTTGGTCGGCGGGCGCCAAAGCACTGCGAAGCGGCGCGATCAATGAACTCTTGCAACGGGTCCAGTCCCTATATAGGGCTGGCGAATCGGCGATTTGGTTTCAGGCGCCTTCAAGGCGCGCCACGGTTCCGGCGAACTGCCCTCATCGCGAAGCGCAATCCCTTCGCAAATGTCCGCGGCGACGGAAGAGGTTGCGACGACGCCACGCGGCCAGACGGGCGCGCCAGGATTTCTCGTCTCTGATCCCAGATTTTCAAATCGACGACGACGCGGCCGCGCCATATTCGTCGCGCCGTCCCTTGTTGCGAGTATCGGGCGTCCACCCGAGCGCCAGCGTCACATTCGACCCAAAAGGAGAAGCTGGCCCGCGAGCGGCTGGTTGGCTTCGAATCGAAGGGTCGTGGATTGGCTCGCCACGGCCCTGAAACGCGCGCCGTAGATTTTCTCGACATGGGCCGGATCATGCGCGAAGCGTCCAGACGGCTTCAGCATCGGGCGATCGCAAATGGCGGTCTCGAAGCTGCACGCGAACAACCCGCCTTGCGCAAGCCGGCTGGCGACCGCCTCGAATAACGCGCCGAGATCGCCGAAATAGATCAGAACATCCAGCGCGACGATCAGGTCGAACGGCGCGGTTCCGCTGGTCAGATAGGCGATCGCCTCGCTTTCGATCAGGGCGCCATAGGCGTTGCGCTCGCGGGCCTTGTCCAGCATCCTCGGCGCGATGTCGACACCGGTCAGACGCCCGCCAAGCGACGAAAGATAGGGCGCAGCCAATCCCGTGCCGCAGCCAAGATCGAGGATGCGGTCGAATGCGAGGCCGCCGTGGCCAAGCAGCGCTGGCAGCATCCCGGGAACCTGATAGTCCAGTATTTCGACGATATGCCGGTCGAAATTCTCTGCATAGGCGCCAAAACAGGCCTTAAGATAAGCGTCGGGCGCGCGCTCGGGCGCTCGTCCTTGCAACGCGTCGAGATGATAGCCGATGATTGGATCGTCGGGCGCGCGCCTCATGAGGACTTCGCCCAGGCGGATCGCCGCTTCGTTCTTCCCATAGGCGCAAAGCACCTGGAAAGCTTTGCGGCAGACGACGATCAGGTCTTCGGAATAGCGGCTGGCGATCGAAAGGTAGATTTCGATCGCTTCAACGACCGGGCCCTCGATCAATTTTTCGATCAACCGCGCTTCCGCGTATTTCTGTATGATGCGCGCTTCCCCCGGGCAGGCGCGCGCAGCCTTTTCCAGCGCCGCGCTCGCGTTGGAAAAATCGCCAATCTGGAACAGCGCCTGGCCCAGGCACGCATGGACCGCCATGGCGGCGACCCCTTGCGCCGCCGCCGCGCCGAGCAGCTTCGCCGCCTCGTCGAACCGACGGCGTTCAATATAGAGGAGGCCCAGGCCCGCTGCGGCTTCCGCCGAGGCGGGATCGAGATCGAGCGCCGCGCGGAACGCCTTCTCGGCGGTTTCCTTGTTGCCGAGTTCGACGCAAAGACCGGCGACGCTGAGCCAGACCTGCGTTTGATGGGGCGCCAGGCGCAGCGAGGCGGACAGGCGCCCCAACGCTTCGGCCTTGCGGCCGGCCGCGCAAAGCACGCTGCCGAGTTCGGCCAAAATCGTCGGCTCCGTCGGCGCCAAGGCCGCAGCTTGCGCCAACACATTGGCCGCCTCGCCGAGGCGCGCATCCTCCCACAAGGCCAATCCCAGATAGCGCAAAGCGCGTGGCTGAGGCGCGCCATCGTCAAGCAGCGCGCCAAAACGCGGGTATTGCGCACGCCACAACGCAAGAGGATCGGAAATTGCCCGCGCATGCGGCTGGCCGATGGGCGTCGTCATGGAATTGCGTCTCCGGGCGCGCTTCGATCCCTGATCAAATGGCAGGCGTCGCTGGCGTCAGGCTGTAGCGGCGGGCTGCTCCTCCTCGCCGCGCCGCTTCAGCGAAAATCCGCAGCGCCCAGGCGTGTTTGCACTTGCGCAAGCCGCGCAGCCTCGCCGAACCCTGGACGCAGCGGTCCTGGGCGCCCAAATGACCTCGCGAGACGGGCGCCTTCGCGCCCGAAGGAACCCACCCATGTCCATTCGTCCCGTTAAGCGCATCGCGCAATCGACGCCGACGATCGAAGGCGCCGGCGTCAGGCTGCGCCGCGCCTTCGGCTTCGGCGACCCTTCCGAATTCGATCCCTTTTTGATGATGGATGATTTCCGCGGCGACAAGCCGAGCGATTATCTCGCCGGCTTCCCGTGGCATCCCCATCGCGGCATCGAGACCATCACTTATGTTCTCGCCGGCACGGTCGATCACGGCGACAGTCTCGGCAACCAGGGCAAGCTTGGCGCCGGCGACGTGCAATGGATGACCGCCGGCAGCGGCATCCTGCATCAGGAAATGCCCAAGGGCGACGCGCAAGGCCGTATGCATGGGTTCCAGCTCTGGGCGAACCTACCCTCCTCGCTCAAGATGACATCGCCGCGTTATCAGGACATACCCGCGCTGGCGATTCCCGAAGTCATCGACGACGACGGCGTGCGCGTGCGCGTCATCTGCGGCGATTTCTGGGGCAAGAGGGGCCCGGTCGACGGCATCGCCGCCGAGCCGCGCTATCTCGACATCTGGGTCCCGCCGGGCAAGCGCAAGACCTTGCCGGTCGAGACCTATCGCCAGGCGTTCGCCTATATTTTCGAGGGCTCGGGGATTTTCTCGGACGCTTCGCAGCCTTTCGGCGTGCTGCACGAAAAGCAAGTCGACGGCGAGGAGATTCTGATCCGCGATCAGGTCGGCAATCGCTCGCTCGTCGTCTTCGGCTCAGGCGACGAAGTCACGGTACAGGCTGGCGATGAGGGCGTCCGCTTCCTGCTCGTCTCCGGCCGGCCGATCAAGGAGCCGGTCGCCTGGTACGGTCCGATCGTGATGAATACGCAAGATCAGATCCGCCAGGCGATCGCCGAGCTCAACTCCGGCGCCTTCATCAAGGAAGGGTCGGCGAGCGTCCTTCGAGCACGCTGAGATAGACGTCCAAGGTCGCGCGCGTCATATGTTCGAGCGAGAAGTTTCGCTCGACATGGGCGCGCGCGCGCCGCGCCAGCGCCTCACGCGCCGAGGCGCCGAGGCTCAGGGCGTTGACGAGCGCTTCAGCGAGCGCCGGCGCATCGCCCGGCGGCACGCGCCAGCCGGTGCGCTCCTCCGCCGTCGCATACGGGGGCGCGAGCACCGTCTCCGGCACCGCGCCAAGATCGGAGACGACGACGGGCGCGCCCATGGCCTGGGCTTCGACGGCGCTGCGGCCGAAAGCCTCAGGCTCCGTTGAAGGAACAGCGACGACGGAGGCCGCGAGGAAGGCGGCCGGCATGTCGTCGCAATGGCCAACCCGCACGACGATTCCCCTAAGCCCCCCTTTTTCGATCAGCGCGTCAAGCTCCTTCGCATAGGAGCCGCGGCCTTGAGGATCGCCCGCCAGCACATAGCGCACGCCGACCATCCCGGCGTCCTTTAGGCGTTTGGCGGCGGCGATGAGGATCTTCTGTCCCTTCCAGGCGGTGAGACGGGCGGCCAGAAGCACGATGCGCTCTTGCGGTTCGGCGCCCCAGGCCCGCCGCAAGCGCGCGACGCGCGAAGCATCGACGACGGCCGGCGCGAATTTCGAAAAATCCGAGCCGCGATGGATGATCGTCACCTTTTCGCGCGCGAAAGGATAGAAGCGCGCAATCATGTCGGCCGTATATTGGGAATTGGCGATGACGGCGTCGCCGCGGGCCATGACCGAATTGTACCTGAGCTTAAGCGCCGAACGTCCGGTATAGGCGCCATGAAAGGTTGTGACGAAGGGGCGCGGCGCAAGGCGCATCGCCGCCAGCGCCACCCAGGCCGGGGCGCGCGAACGGGCGTGGACGATGTCGACGCGTTCGTCGCGGACGAGGCGCGCGAGGCGCCGCACATTGAGCATCATGGCGACGGGGTTTTTCGTCGCCGCCTGAAACGGCGTGAGCAAGCCGCCGACCGCCTGCAATTCGCTGGTCAGACGCCCGCCTTCGCTCGCCACAAGGGCCCGCGCGCCGGCAGCGACCAAGGCCGCCGCGACGTCGATCGTCGTGCGTTCCGCGCCGCCCGCGTCGAGGCGGGGGATGATCTGAAGGACCGTGCGCCCGGCGAGGCTTATGCGTTCGCCGCCGCCGAACGGAGCGAAGCCGCCGCTCACCGGCGCCTCGTTGGCGTGTCGGCGCCAGTCGTTCGCGAGAGTTGACAGGTCCCGCCGGTCGCGACAGACCTCTCGCCGCCCGACGCAAGTCCAGCCAAACCGCGCCCGCAATCGTCGCGACGAATCATGAGGACAGAGTAGGTTTGACCGAGGCCCAACTGCAAACCGCGACAATCGGCGAAGGACCGGCGGCGAGGCGAATCGCCTTTCATCGGCGCGACGCTCGGCGCAAAGGCGCGGCGCGTCCCGGTCTTGTTTGGCTGCCCGGCTTCAAATCCGACATGGTCTCGACCAAGGCTTCGGCGCTCGATGTTTATTGCGCCGCGGAAGAACGCGCGTTGTTGCGCTTTGATTATTCCGGTCATGGCCAATCGGGCGGGCGCTTCGAGGAGGCGACTTTATCGCATTGGCTCGAAGAGAGCCTTGCGCTGATGCGTATGGCGACGCAAGGGCCGCAAGTCATCGTCGGCTCCTCGATGGGCGGCTATCTCGCGCTTCTTGCGGCGCGCGCCTTGTGGCAGGCGGGCGAAGCGCAGCGCCTCGCCGG
>DASZFX010000521.1:0-4936 GCA_035939375.1 Roseiarcus sp. | reverse complement strand
GACCCTGAGTTTCTGCTTGCCGACCCGCCAAAGCTGCGCAAGGCCGCGCGGCTCGACGATGAGAAAGAAGATGATCAACGCGCCGGTGATCATGAAAGTCAATTGTTCGATCGTCGCAGAGCCTATGTTCAGGCCAACCATGGCCGGAAGCGCCCTCAGCGCAATCGGCAGGATATGGAGGAGCGCGGCGCCGAAAAAGGCGCCGGCAATGCTTCCCAAGCCGCCGATGATCACCATGAACAAGACGAGAAACGATTGGTTTATGTTGAAGGCTTCCGGCTCGGCTGCGCCCAGCCAGAGGAACACCATCAGGGCGCCGGCGACGCCAGCATAGAATGAGGAGACGGCGAAGGCGAGCAATTTGGCCTTGAGCAGCCTCACCCCGATCAGTTCGGCCGCAATATCCATGTCGCGCACCGCCATCCACATCCGCCCGATCCGGCCATGCGCCAAATTGGAGGCGGCCCAGGCGAGGAGAACCACCACGACGAGAACGACGTAATAGCGCGTCGTCGGCGTCGCCGCGGGTCCCGTGATCGCCAGGCCGAAGAGCTTCGTCGTCGGCGCCTCGATCGCGCCCGAAGTATTGTCGTTATAGAGCCAGGTGACGCGGGCGAAGCACCAGTCGAGAAAGAATTGCGCGGCTAGCGTCGCCACGACGAGATAGAAGCCCTTGATGCGCAAGCTCGGTAGGCCAAAGAACACGCCGACCGCGCAAGAGACGAAGCCCGAAGCGAAAATCCAGACAATGATGTTCACGCCGGGGAAGATCGTCAGCAGCTTGTAGCAGGCATAGGCGCCGACCCCCATGAAAGCGCCGACGCCGAGCGACAGCAGACCGCAATAGCCGGTGAGCAAATTCAGTCCGACCGCCGCCAGCGCATAGATCAGGAATGGGATCATGATCGTGTTGAGCAGGAACAGGTTGCCGGTCAGCGGAATGGCGATGAAGGCGATGGCGAGGATGATGGCGAGGCCGATCCGGTCCTGGCGGATCGGGAAGATCGCCATATCGGCGGCGTAGCTCGTCTTGAACTGGCCGGCCTCGCGATAGAACACAGCCCCTCCTTTGCAACCTTCCGAAGGTTAACGCCCTAGATGCGCTCGATGATACGTTCGCCGAACAGGCCCTGCGGGCGGAACAGCAGAAAAGCGAGCGCGATCACATAGGCAAGCCAGCTTTCGATGCCGCCGCCGAAGAGATGGCCCCAATAGAATTCGCCGAGCTTCTCGCCGATGCCGATGATGAGCCCGCCGACGATCGCGCCCGGAATCGAAGTGAGGCCGCCGAGCACGAGGACCGGCAGCGCCTTCAGCGCAATGACCTGGAGGGCGAAGGAGACATCGGAGCGCGCGCCCCACATGACGCCGGTCGCCAAGGCGACGACGCCGGCCGTGAACCACACGATCACCCAGATCTGGTTGAGCGAAATGCCGACCGAGAGGGCGGCCTGATGATCATCGGCGACGGCGCGCAAGGCGCGGCCGATGCGCGTTCGCTGAAAGAACAGGCCGAGACCGATGACCATGACGAGCGCAATCACGGCGGCGGCGATGTCGAGCTTTTGCAGCGATACCGTCCCGCCGAGCACTTTGAAATCGAGCGCGCCCGAGGGAAGGTACAGATCGCTCGTGATCATCGTTTTCGGATTCCCGCCGAAGACGAGTTCGCCGAGGCCGATCAGAAAATAAGTGAGGCCGAAGGTCGCCATGAAGAGCGCGATATCGGGCTGATTGACGAGGGGACGCAGGATGACCCGCTCGACGCAGACGGCGAGCACATACATCACGCAGATCGTGGCGGCGAGCGCGACCAAGGCCGGCGCGCCCCGCTCATGCAGGCCGACCAGCGTCAGCGCGGCGAAGACCATCATGATGCCCTGGGCGAAATTGAACACGCCGGAAGCCTTGAAGATCAGCACGAAACCAAGCGCGATCAGCGAATAGAGCACCCCGCCGACAAAGCCTTCCCAGATCGTCTGCACCAGAAGATCGGGCGCCCCGATCATCTGCGCGAAGGGATCGACGAAAATTTGGTAGAGGAGGCTCATCGGGGCCTCAATGCGCCACGCCGAGATAGGCGTCGATCACGAGCCTGTCGCGTTTGACTTCGTCGGGCGATCCGTCGGCGATCTTGCGGCCGTATTCCAGAACGACGACGCGCGAAGCGAGGTCCATCACCACGCCCATGTCGTGCTCGATAAGGGCGATCGTCGCGCCGAAATGACGGTTCACATCGAGGATGAAACGGCTCATGTCCTCCTTTTCTTCGAGGTTCATGCCGGCCATCGGCTCATCGAGCAGCAGGAGGGTCGGCTCCATGGCGAGGGCGCGGCCAAGCTCGACGCGCTTTTGCAAGCCATAGGGGAGCGAGCCGACCGGCGCCTTGCGGATGTGCTCGATTTCGAGAAAGTCGATGATCTCCTCGCAAAACCCGCGATGAGCGATTTCCTCTTGCAGCGCGGGGCCATGGCGCAGGACCTGCCAGAAAAAGCCGCGCTTCATGCGCAAGGTTCGACCGGTCATGATGTTGTCTAGGGTCGTCATGCCCTTGAAGAGCGCGACATTCTGGAAGGTGCGCGCAATGCCCTGCGCCGCCGCCTCATGGGGCTTCATGCGCGTGCGGGTTTGCCCGCGAAACGCGATACGGCCCCTTTGCGGGTGGTAGAAGCCGTTGATGACATTGAGCATCGACGTCTTGCCGGCGCCGTTTGGGCCGATGATGGCGCGTATTTCGCCCTTGACGATATCGAACGAAACGTCGGCGATCGCCGTCACCCCGCCGAAGGAAAGAGAGACATTCTCCACGACGAGAAGAACGTCGCGACGCTCGGTCTCGCCGGCTCTCATGCCGCCTCGCTTCGGGCCGGCGCTGGCGGCGCCATATCGACGATGCGGCAGGCGCCGCTGAGCTTGCCCGTGCGGCCGTCCTCGAACGTCACTTCGAGATCGATCGAGGCTTCGCCCACGCCGGCGAAAAGGCCGGCGACCAGCGGGGCGTAGCGATCGGCGATGAAGGCGCGGCGCACCTTCTGCGTACGGGTCAATTCGCCGTCGTCGGCGTCAAGCTCCTTGGGCAGGATCAAAAAGCGCCGGATCCGGGCCCCGGCCATCGCCGGCTCGCGGGCGAGCGCCTGATTCACCTCGGCGACATGGCGTTCGATCACGTCATAGACGCGCGGATGGCCGGCAAGCTCCTGGTACGAAGCATAGAGCACGTCATTGCGCTCGGCCCAGGCGCCGACGGAAGCAAGCTCGATGTTCAGCATGACGACAACGAAGTCGCGGCCGTGGCCGAAGGCCACGGCTTCCTTGATATTGGGGAAGAACTTCAGCTTGTTCTCGATATATTTCGGCGCGAAGAATTGCCCCGAGGCGAGTCGGCCGACGTCCTTGGCGCGATCGACGATCTTGAGCTGTCCATCGGCCTCGATGAAGCCGGCGTCGCCCGTCCTGACATAGCCGTCTTCGGTCAGCGCCTCCGCGGTGCGCTGAGGATCGCGGAAATAGCCGATGAACATGCCGGGCGAGCGGAACTGCACTTCGCCGTTCTCGGCGATGCGCAGATCGACATTGGGCGCCGCTGGCCCGACGGCGTCGGAGCGCAC
Organism: Roseiarcus sp.; assembly: GCA_035939375.1. Lineage (GTDB taxonomy): Bacteria > Pseudomonadota > Alphaproteobacteria > Rhizobiales > Beijerinckiaceae > Roseiarcus. The sequence continues at coordinate 1,328 of DASZFX010000521.1, read as the reverse complement.
CGCGCCGTCGGCCTGCGCCGTGACATAGAGAAAGGCTTCGGTCTGGCCGTAGAGCTGCTTGAGGTTCAGCCCGAGCGAGCGATAGAAAGCGAAGAGATCTGCGCCGATCGCCTCGCCCGCGGTATAGGCGGTGCGAATGCGCGAAAAGCCGAGGACGTTTTTCAAAGGCCCATAGATCAGCGCTTCGCCCAGCGCATAGTGAAGTCGTGCGAAAAGTGGAACCGGCCGCCGGTTGACGATCCGCTCGCCCCATTTCTTGGCGACGGCGAGAAAATGATGAAACAGGCAGCGCCTTATCGCGCCGGCGTCCTGCATGCGGATCATCACGCGGGTCAACAAAGCCTCGAAGACGCGCGGCGGCGCAAAATGGAAGGTCGGGCCGATCTCGCGCAAATCCTCTTGCACGGTCTCCGTACTCTCCGGGCAAGCCATGCAGAAGCCGGCGACCATGGCTTGCGCATAGTTGAGATAATGGTCGCCGACCCAGGCGAGCGGCAGATAGGCGAGCACTTCGTCGCGGTCGGTCAGATGATCGAAGGCGACGGTGTCGCGCGCGGCGGCGATGCAGCGCTCGCCCGAGAGCACAACGCCCTTGGAGCGGCCGGTGGTGCCGGAAGTGAAAAGGATCGCCGAAGGGGCCCCGCCCCGCCCCGCCGCGATCGTCGCATCAAGCGCATCGGCGACCTTTGCGTCGGTGAGCGCCTTCTCTCCGGCGGCGATCACGTCTTCGAGCGCATGGAGGCGCGGATCGGCATATTCGGCAAGGCCGCGTTTCTCGTCATAGAGGATATGAGCGAGGCGCGGCAGGCGCTTGGCGATGGAAAGGAGCTTGTCGACCTGCTCCTGATCCTGGACGACAGCCATGGCGACATCGGCCTGGCCGAGGACGGCGGCGAGTTCATCGGCGACGGCGTCGGCATAGACGGGCGCCGGCGTCGCGCCAAGCGCTTGCGCGGCGGTGATCGACCAATAGAGGCGCGGCCGATTGGCGCCGACAATGGCGATGCGCTCGCCTTCCGCGAGGCCGAGGAGGCGCAGCCCTTGCGCCAGCGCGCGCACCTGGCCATAGGTTTCGGCCCAGCTCCAGCTGCGCCAGATTCCAAGGTCCTTGTGCCGGAAAGCTGGCCGGTCAGGCCGAACCCGCGCATGGGCGCGCATGAGTTTGGCGAATGTGTCCTCGCCTGCGCCCTCTGGCGTTGGAGCCAACCCGATCCCTCCCCTGGACGCCAATCCCAGCGTCCGACGCCCTGGTCCGGCGCAACCGCCCCGCCGTTGGACTGATCAAGTTAGTCGCAACCCGCGAAGGCTGGCAATGGACCCTTAAGGCG
>DASZFX010000520.1:0-4707 GCA_035939375.1 Roseiarcus sp. | reverse complement strand
CCGCGCGCGTTGATTGTCCTCGCGCTGAAGGCGCATCTACTTCGACCAAATGTACTGTCACCGCAATAACCCGATAGGCAGAGCGAGCCGTCGACCTCTTGCCAACCTCTTTTTCCGAGCCGATGAGCCTGTCAAGGATCGCTTCGCGACCGCCTTCGGCGGCGCGCCTTTAGGCGCGTCCTTGACCGCCGCGTCGGCTCGGAAGTTCTGTGGTCAAGAGGTCGACGGCGGGGTATGTCGAGCGCGGCGTCGATGGAGCCGCCCCGCCAAAGAGCGCCGGCAACGTTCGCCTCGAAAGCATGGCGACGGCGGGTATGTCGAGCATGACCTCGATGGAGCCGCCACAGCAGTTCGGCGGAAGCCCCCGCTTGCGCCCGGCGCCCTCATGGTCCAAATAGGGGCCGGGAGGTTGGCGAGGGACGCACCACTCGCCAACCGGGTCAGGTCCGGAAGGAAGCAGCCCTAACGAGCCAGGGCGGGTCTTTGTCCAGCCTCCTGCTTTAAGCGCGCCGCAGCCGCCGCCGCCGCACAGCTTCGCTCGCGAGCTCTACCGTCGATGAACGATATTTCCGCGGAAGGATCAGGCGCGCCCCAGCCTTCGCTTGGTTTCGATTTGGGCCCGGCGCCCGCGGCGCCCTACCGGGTCCTGGCGCGGAAATATCGGCCGGCGCGTTTCGAGGACCTGATCGGCCAGGAGCCGATGGTGCGCACCATCGCCAATTCCTTCGCCAGCGGGCGCATTCATCAGGCCTATATCCTCACCGGCGTTCGCGGCGTGGGCAAGACGACGACCGCGCGCATTCTCGCCCGCGCCTTCAACTATTCTCTGCCGGGCCGGATCGATGCGCCGAGCATCGACCTTCCCGAGCTTGGCGTTCACTGTCAGGCGATCATCGAATCGCGCCATGTCGATGTGATCGAAATGGACGCCGCCTCGCATACCGGCATCGACGATGTGCGCGAGATCATCGAGAATGCGCGCTATCGCCCGGTCGCGGCGCGTACCAAAGTCTATATCATCGACGAAGTGCACATGTTGTCGAAGGCGGCTTTCAACGGCCTGCTCAAGACGCTCGAAGAGCCGCCCGAGCACGTCAAATTCATCTTCGCCACGACCGAGATCGAGAAAGTTCTGGTGACGGTGCGCTCGCGCTGCCTGCGCTTCGATTTGAAGCGCATCGAAACCGGCGTGCTGGCGCGCCATCTCGAAAAAATCTCAGCCGCCGAAGGCGTCGCCGCCGAGCCGGAGGCGCTGGCGCTGATCGCACGGCTGGCGGAAGGCTCGGTCCGCGACGCGCTCTCCTTGCTCGACCAGGCCATCGCGCATGACGGCGCCGGCGCGGTCAAGGCGATGAGCGTTCGCGCCATGCTCGGCCTTTCCGACCGCGGCGCGATCATCGATCTCTTCGAGCAAACGATGAAGGGCGACATCGCCGCCGCCATGGCGGCGATGACGGCCCTGTACCAAGCGGGCGCCGATCCGGCGCAGACATTGCTCGAACTCGCCGAATTCACGCATTTCGTCACGAGGCTCAAGATCGCCCAGGGCGGCCTTGACGATCCGGCGATCAGCGAGGACGAGCGCAACCGCGGCGCGCTTCTGGCGCGGGGCCTCGCCATGGGGCCGCTGACGCGGGCCTGGCAAATCCTCCTCAAGGGGCTCCAAGAGATTAAGGACTCGCCGCGACCCTTGGCTTCGGCCGAGATGGTTCTGATCCGCCTCGCCTATGCCGCCGATCTCCCCTCGCCGGACGAAGCTTTGCGCAAGCTCGCCGAGGGCGGCGAAACGCAGGCGCTTTCCCCGGCGCCCGCCCCGCGCGGCGCCTTCGGCGGCGCCGGCGCGGCCTTGCGCGCCGAGCCGCGCGTCGAGCAGCGCGTTTTGCCCGTTGCGCCGGCGCCTGCGATCGGCCCGACTCTGGCGCGTTTCGAGGATGTGGTTGCGCTCGCCAAGGCCAAGCGGGACATCCAATTGCAGGCGGCGTTGGAGGCCGACGTGCGGCTCGCGCGTTTCGAGCCCGGCAGCATCGCCTTCTCGCTTGTCGAAGGCGCTTCGCCGCAAATCGCCCAGACGCTCGCCCGCCGCTTGCAGGAATGGACCGGCGAGCGCTGGATGGTCGCGCTCGCGCCGGGTTGCGAGGCGCCGACGTTGCGCGAGAGCGCCGAAGCCAAGGAGAAGGAGCGCCTCAGCGGCGTCGCCGCCCATCCCTTGGTGCGCAAGGTGCTGCAACGGTTTCCCGGCGCCGAAATCGTCGGCGTTCGCCCGCCTGAGGGCGAAGCGCCGGCGACCGCCGCGCCGGCGCTGAGCGACGACGACGTCGGTTACGGCGACGTCTCGATCGGCGAAGACGATTTTTAAGAAGACCTCTCGGAGCGATCGATGCGCGACATCATGGGACTGATGAAACAGGCTCAGGCCATGCAGGCCAAGCTTGCCGAAGCGCAGGCCGAACTCGATCACATCGAGGTCGAAGGCCAATCGGGCGGCGGCATGGTGCGGGTGACGCTGACCGCCAAGGGCGCAATGAAGGGCGTCGCGATCGATGCTTCTTTGATGAAGCCGGAGGAGAAGGAAATCGCCGAGGACCTGATCGTCGCCGCTCATGCCGACGCCCGCGCCAAGGCCGAGCGCGTCCTTGAAGAAAAGATGAAGGCGATGACCGCGGGAATGTCGTTGCCGCCGGGCATGAAGCTGCCGTTTTGACTCGATGGATGGCTCGATGGATGGGATGAGCGCCGCCTTTGCCTGCACGATCGTCGAAGCCCCTGAAGAGAGGCTGAGCGCCGGCGGCCGCCTTCTCCCGCTTGCCGGAGAGGAGGTTTTCTCTCGCCGGATTGGTCAAGAGAGGCTGAGCGGTGGCGGCCCCCCTTTCCCGGGAGAGGGCTGGGGTGAGGGTAAGCCGCTGACCCCAAAGGTTTGCGCGCTACCCTCATCCGGCGCTTCGCGCCACCTTCTCCCACAAGCGGGAGAAGGGATTTTCGCGCGCCGGCGTGACTGTCGTCGATGGCGGCGGCGACCGGCGCTCTTGCACGACAGGCGGCGCTGAACATCCATGGCCGAAAGCGTCGCGGGACCGGAGATCGAACGGCTGATCCAATTGTTGGCGCGCCTGCCGGGCCTTGGGCCGCGCTCGGCGCGCCGGGCCGCGCTCCATCTTATCCGCAAGCGCGAGGCCCTGCTCGCCCCTCTCGCCGAGGCGATGCGGAACGCGCATGAGCGGGTGACGACCTGCAGTATCTGCGGCAATGTCGATACGCGCGAGCCTTGCACGATCTGCGTCGATGTTCGGCGCGATCCGACGATGCTCGTCGTCGTCGAGACCGTCGCCGATCTCTGGGCGCTGGAGCGCGCCGATATTTTGCGGGCGCGCTATCATGTGCTCGGCGGCGTGCTTTCGCCGCTCGATGGAATCGGCCCGGAGGATTTGAACCTTGCTTCGCTCGTCGCGCGCGTCGCCGAAGGCGCGATCAAAGAGGTGATCCTCGCCGTCAACGCCACCGTCGACGGCCAGACGACGGCGCATTACGTCACGGACCTGTTGAACGCCCATAAGGTGAAGGTGACTCGGCTCGCCCATGGCGTGCCGGTCGGCGGGGAACTGGACTATCTCGACGAAGGAACGCTCGCCGCAGCGATCAATCAGCGCACGGTGTTTTAGGAGCGAGGAGCCGGAGAGGGCGACACCGATAGGTTCGGCGATCGTCTCGGCGTTCGAGACACGAATGGCCTTTCTCTCGCGCACGCGCCTGGCCATGCAACACAATGAAAGAATCCGCCTCGGGCGCCGCATATGGCACGATCTCGAACGCTGCTTGACATTTGGTAAGCATTAACTTACCGTAAGCCATGTCTTACGGAAGAGCTTTCGCCGCCTTGGCCGATCCCTCCCGCCGCGCTGTCTTCGAACGGCTGAAATCCGGGCCACGGGCGGTCGTCGACATCGCCCGCGGCATGCCGGTCAGCCGGCCGGCGGTGTCGCAGCATTTGAAGGCGCTGAAGGAGGCGGGGCTGGTCTCAGATCGCGCCGAGGGCGCGCGGCGCCTCTATTTCATCGATCCCCACGGGCTTGCGGCGATCAGGCGTTGGCTCGATGAATTTTGGGACGAGGCGCTCGCCGCCTATCAACGCGAAGTCGAAAGCCACAGGAAACCGGAAGAGGGAAAACCGGAAAGGAAGGCCGCGAAATGACGCTTGCTTTGAAAATCGCGCCGGTGCGCAAAGTCGTTCGGGTCAAGGCGAGTCCCGAGGTCGCTTTCGACCTCTTCACCGCGGGCATGAGCCGCTGGTGGGCGCCGACGCATTCGATCAATCCGACCAAATCGCCGCTCAAGGCGGCGATCATCGAGCCGCGGGCCGGCGGGCGCTGGTACGAGCGCGGCGACGACGGTTCGGAATGCGAATGGGGAAGGGTGGTCGCCTTCGAGCCGCCGAGGCGCTTGCTCCTCGCCTGGCAGATCACGCCGCAATGGACTTATGATCCGAGCCTCGTCACCGAAGTCGAAGTGACGTTCGCCGCCGAAGGCGAGGGCGTCACGCGGGTTGAACTCGAACATCGCGACATCGATCGCTTCGGCGAAGCGGCCGAAGCCATGCGCGCCGCCTTCGATTCGCCCGGCGGCTGGGCCGGCCTGCTGGAGAATTTTGCGAAGCTTGCGGGGTGACGTACTGCCGGAGGCGCGGTTTCTCGCTGTTGCATGATGAAGTGCGGG
>DASZFX010000519.1:0-5015 GCA_035939375.1 Roseiarcus sp. | reverse complement strand
CGTTGGACGACCATGTTCAAGCTTTTTCCGGAATCGCCGGCGGTCATGGACTATGTGAAGCGCGTCACCGGCCGGCCGGCCTTCGTCAAGATGATCAAGGACGATGCCGAGCGCGCGGCGCAGCACCAGGCGGCGGTCGAGGCCAAGGGCGCCAAGTCGTAGGCTTGGTCATAGGCTTGGTCATAGGCTCGCCGCCGACCGCGCCGCCTGATCGTAGTGGCCGGAAAGAGCGCGCAACCGCGCCGCAAGTTTCGACAGCCGGCCCTCTTCGAAGCCCATCGCCTTGACCGGCTCGACCAGCAGCGTCTCGCGGATTTCTCGATAGGCGCGGCAGGCGGCTTCGCCGCGCTCGGTGACGGCGACGAACTTCTCCTTGGCGACGATTTCGCTTTTCGCCAACCCCAAGCGCTCGAGTTTCTTGATCGCATAGGCGACGAGATGGGTGTCCTCGATATTGAGCACCAGGCAAATGTCGGCCTGGCGCTTGCGCCGTTCGCGGTGATTGATCGAATGCAGGACCATGACATCGGTCGGCGAGAGATCGGGAAAGCCGGCGGCGGCCATCGCCCTGACGATCCAGCGCAGGAAAGCGTGGCTGGCGAGGATGAGGCCGAACTCGAATTCCGACAGGGCGGGGCTTGCGCCAGCCGCAAGATGCGCGGACGAGACGATCGGCCCGATCCCTGACGCCTCGACGAGCGCGCCTTCCGTCGGTTTCGCCATCGACCGGTGATTCCTCGATTGCTATGTTGATAAATTATCGATAAATTGCTCACATTGTCAACGTGCCCTCCGAAGAGGTTCGGCGACAGCGGCCGCATCGCAGCGGCGAGCGCGAGACGTTAAGGGGGGATCCGTGGCGAAGCGCGTTACTCCGGCAAAGACCGGCCGATCCGAGCCACAGGCCTGGGACTTTTGGGTCGACCGGGGCGGCACGTTCACCGACGTCATCGGCCGCGACCCGCACGGCAGGCTCCACGCCCGCAAGCTGCTTTCCGAAAGCGCCGCCTATGGCGACGCCGCGGTCGCGGCCATCCGCGACCTTCTTGATCTCAAAAGTGGCGAGGCGATCCCAGCCGGCGCCATCGGCGCTGTCAAGATGGGCACGACCGTCGCAACCAACGCCCTGCTCGAACGCAAGGGCGAGCGCACGCTGCTCGTCACGACGCGCGGGTTTCGCGACGCCCTGGAGATCGGCTACCAGGCGCGTCCGAAAATCTTCGCCCGCAACATTATCAAGCCCGAGCAGCTCTATGCGGAGGTTCTCGAGGTCGACGAGCGCGTGCTCGCCGACGGCGCGGTCGAAACGGCGCTCGACCTCGAAGCCGTGCGGCGCGATCTGAACGCCGCGAAGACCAAGGGCTTCGACGCGCTCGCCATTGTCTTCATGCACGCCTATCGCTATCCGGCTCATGAACGCGAGGCGGCGCGTCTCGCCCGCGCCATCGGCTTTTCGCAGGTCTCCGTCAGCCACGAATGTTCTGCGCTGATCAAACTCGTCGGCCGCGGCGATACGACCGTCGTCGACGCCTATCTCTCGCCGATCCTTTCGCGCTACGTCCAGCGCGTCGCCAAGGAGCTGGATGTCGAACGCGCGGGGGCGCGCGTGATGTTCATGATGTCGTCCGGCGGCCTGACCGCGGCCGATCTCTTCGCCGGCAAGGACGCGATCCTCTCCGGCCCGGCCGGCGGCGTGGTGGCGATGGCGGAGACCGGCCGCAGCGCCGGGTTCGATCGCGTCATCGGCTTCGACATGGGCGGCACGTCGACCGACGTCGCCCATTTCGACGGCGAATATGAACGCGCTTTCGAAACGGAAGTCGCCGGCGTTCGTATGCGCGCGCCGATGATGATGATCCATACGGTCGCCGCCGGCGGCGGCTCGATCCTGCACTTCGACGGCGCGCGCCTACGCGTCGGCCCCGACTCGGCCGGCGCCAATCCCGGCCCGAAATGCTATCGGCGCGGCGGCCCGCTCGCCTTGACCGACGCCAATCTGATGACCGGCAAGCTCATCCCCGATTTCTTTCCGAAGATTTTCGGGCCCGGCCAGGACGAGCCGCTCGACGCCGAGGCGGTGCGCCAGGCTTTCAAAGACCTCGCCGGGGACATCGGCGACCGCCATTCGCCCGAGGCCGTCGCCGACGGATTCATCGCCATAGCGGTCGCCAAAATGGCCGAGGCGATCAAGAAAATATCCGTCGCCCGCGGCTATGACGTCACCCGCTACGCGCTCAATTGCTTCGGCGGCGCCGGCGGCCAGCACGCCTGCGACGTCGCCGACGCGCTCTCGATCAAGACGATCCTCATCCATCCGCTCTCTTCACTCCTCTCGGCCTATGGCATGGGCCTTGCGGACATTCGCGCCAACCGCAGCCAGGGAGTCGAGGCGCCGCTCGACGCCCAGGCTCCTCGGTTGATTGCCGCGTTCGGCAAGACGCTTGGCGCCGAGGCTGTCAAGGAAGTCGCCGGCCAGGGCGTCGCAAAATCGGCCATCGCGCTCCATGTGAGCGCGCAATTGCGCTACGCCGGCTCGGACACCGCGCTTGGCGTCAAAGCGGGCGGCCTTGCCGCGATGCGACGCGCCTTCGAAGCCGCGCATCGCTCCCGCTTCGGCTTCATCGATCGCGACAAGGCGCTCACCGTCGAAGCGGTCACGGTTGAAGCCGTCGGCGGCGGCGCGCGCTTTTCGGAACGCGCCAGGGCGAAGACCAAAGCGCGCCTGCCAGCGCCGGAGCGCGAGGCGCGCTTCTTCGCCAAGGGCAAATGGCGCAAGGCCAAGGTCTTCCTGCGCGACAAGCTCGCGCCTGGTCACAAGGTGAACAGCCCGGCGATGATCATCGAGCCGCATCAGACGATCGTCGTCGAAGAAGGGTGGCGCGCCGAAATCACGGCGAAAAACCACGTCGTGCTTCGCCGCGTCGCCGCGGCCGAGCATCGCCAGGCCGTCGGAACCAAGGCCGATCCGGTCATGCTCGAAATCTTCAACAACCTCTTCATGTCGATCGCCGAGCAGATGGGCGTGACGCTGCAGAACACCGCCTATTCGGTCAATATCAAGGAGCGGCTCGACTTCTCCTGCGCGGTCTTCGACCGCCGTGGCCGCCTCGTCGCCAATGCGCCGCATATGCCGGTGCATCTCGGCTCGATGGACCGCTCTGTCGAGACGATCATCCGCCTCAACGAGGGCCGCATTCGCAAGGGCGATGTGTTCACCTTGAACGCGCCCTATAACGGCGGCACGCATCTGCCCGACATCACGGTCTGCACGCCGGTCTTCGACGAAAAGGGCAAGACGATCCTCTTCTGGGTCGCCTCGCGCGGTCATCACGCCGATGTCGGCGGCGTTTCGCCCGGCTCGATGAGCCCGCTCGCGACCAATATCCTCGAAGAAGGGGTCTATATCGACAATTTCCTTCTCGTCGACCGCGGTCGCTTTCGCGAGAAGGAACTCTACGCGCTGCTCGAAGACGGTCCGTACCCGGCGCGCAACCCCTTGCAGAACGTCAACGACCTCAAAGCGCAAATCGCCGCCAACGAGAAGGGCGCGCGCGAATTGAAACGCATGGTCGAGCACTTCTCGCTGAAAACGGTCGAGGCCTATATGGGCCATGTCCAGGACAACGCCGCGGAAAGCGTACGCCGGGTCATCGATCGCTTGAAGGACAGCGAATTCGCCTTCGAAATGGACCAGGGCGCGATCATCAAGGTCAAGATCAGCGTCGATAGGCATAGTCGCGAGGCGACGGTCGATTTCACCGGAACCTCGCCGCAGCAGCCGACCAATTTCAACGCGCCGGAGCCGGTGGCCCGCGCCGCGGTTCTCTATGTCTTCCGCGTCATGGTCGATGACGAAATCCCGATGAACGCCGGCTGCTTGCGGCCGATCCACATCGTCATCCCGGAAGGATCGCTGCTATCGCCGCGCTACCCCGCCGCCGTTGTCGCCGGCAATGTCGAGACCTCGCAAGCCGTGACCGATACGCTTTTCGGCGCGCTGCATGCGCTGGGCTCCGCGCAAGGCACGATGAACAACCTGACCTTCGGCAACGCCCGCTACCAGTATTACGAGACCATCTGCTCTGGCGCGCCGGCCGGGCCCGGGTTCGACGGCGCCAGCGCCGTCCACACCCATATGACCAATTCGCGCCTGACCGATCCGGAGGTGCTCGAATCGCGTTTTCCGGTCGTGTTGGAGGATTTCCACGTCCGGCGCGGCTCCGGCGGCAAGGGACGCTCTAAGGCGGGCGATGGAACGCGGCGGGTCTTGCGCTTTCGCGAGGCGATGGATCTCGCCATTCTCTCTGGTCACCGCCGCGTCCCGAATTTCGGCGTCGACGGCGGCGAAGAAGGCGAGCTTGGGCGCAATTTCGTCAGGCGCTCGAACGGCGAGGTCGAAAAACTCGAAGGCTGCGCTCAAACCAAGCTCGCCGCTGGCGAAGCCGTGATCATCGAGACGCCGACCGGCGGCGGCTGGGGCCGAGCCTAGGACAGGCTTGCTTGGCCGGGCTTTTCTTGTAACTGGATAAATGAGATCGAAGCGCCACGCCGTCTTTTGCGAGCGAAGCGAAGCAATCCATGGCTCGTCGCTGCCAAGGCTAACCGATTCGATCTGATGTCGTGTGAGTCCCAACGGGAGCTTGCGAGGCCATGGAGATCGGCGTCTGTACTTTCGTCGAGAGCGCGCCGGCCTCGCCGGAGAGCCGCGGCCGAGCCGATGCGCAAAGGCTCGCCGATCTTCTCGATGAGATCGAGCTCGCCGACCGGCTCGGCCTCGACGTTTTCGCAATTGGCGAACATCATCGTCCCGATTTCATCGCCTCGGCGCCGGCTGTCATTCTGGCGGCGGCGGCCGCGCGCACAAGCCGGATAAGGCTTTCCAGCGCGGTGACGGTGCTGAGCTCCGACGATCCGGTGCGGGTGTACCAGAATTTCGCGACGCTCGATCTGCTCTCCAACGGGCGCGCCGAGATCATGGCGGGACGTGGGTCCTTCATCGAATCCTTTCCGCTCTT
>DASZFX010000518.1:0-11644 GCA_035939375.1 Roseiarcus sp. | reverse complement strand
ACGAAGGCGCCTGGATGACGACGAGCTTCGGCGTTGGACAGATGCTGGTCGGCGTCGCCTGCCCCTATCTCGGCGCTATCTTTGGCGTCAGGCGGGTGCTGCTGCAGGGCATGATCCTGCTCTTTGTCAGCAGCCTGCTTGGCCCGCTTTCGCCGAATCTCGACGCCTTCCTAGCCGCCCAGTTCCTGGCCGGCGTCGGGTCGGGCACGTTCATCCCGCTGACAATCAGTTTTATCGTTCGCAACCTGCCGGCGCGGCTTATCGTCTACGGCATTGCGGTCTACGCCATGAATTCCGAACTGTCGCAGAACGTCGCGGCTTCGCTTGAAGGATGGTACGCCGATACCTGGTCCTGGCGCTGGATCGATTGGCAATATTGCATGGCCTTACCGCTGATGTTCGCATGCATTTGGTATGGCGCGCCGCGCGAGGAGATCAACGCGGCGCTGCTCGGCGAGCTTGACTGGCCAGGACTCGCCTATTCCGGGATCGGCTTTGGCCTCCTCTATGCAGGGCTTGATCAAGGCAACCGTCTCGACTGGACCAATAACGGTCTTGTCAACGGGCTCCTTATATCTGGCGGCCTTCTGACGTTCGTCTTCGTCATCCGCGAGCTTGTCGCGCGAAATCCATTTCTCAACCTGCGCGTCCTCATCAGCGAGGGCATGGTGCCGATCCTGTTGCTCCTAGCAGGTTTTCGCTTCATCATCCTCTCGACGGCTTACATCATCCCGACTTATCTGCAGGTGGTCCAAAACTATCGGGAGCTGCAGGTCGGGTCTGTGCTGCTCTGGATCGCCCTTCCGCAGCTTCTCATCGTTCTGCCGCTGGGCTGGGTCCTGACGCGGGTTGATGGCCGTTGGGTTCTGGCGCTTGGCGCTCTCTTGATCTGCATCGCCTGCCTGATGGCGACGAATCTGACCGATCAATGGGCGACCGACGATTTTCTTCCCTCGCAGATTTTGCAGGCGCTCGGCCAATCCTTCGCTTTGACTTCGCTCATCGTGCTCGCCGTCAAATCGATGAGCCCCGCCGATGTCCTAACCATCGGCGCGCTCTTGCAGACGAGCCGCCTGTTCGGCGGCGAAATCGGCACGGCGTTCATGCAGACCGCGGTGCGGGTCCGCGAGCAGGTCCATTCCAATCTGATCGGCCTGCATGTCGATAGCTTGGGCGGACAGACCGCCGACCGCCTCGCTGCGTATCGCAACGCAATCGGCGCTCATACCAGCGATCTTGCCGCGGCGACGGCCCGAGCCACGAGCCTGCTCGGTTCCGCGGTCGCCAAGCAAGCGGCTGTCCTTTCTTATATCGACGGCTTCCTGGCGGCGGCGACCGGCGCATTCGCCTGCCTGCTACTTGTTGCTTGGCTGCGGCCGCGGGCCGAATAATCTCAGAGCTCCCGGAAACCTGAAGGAGTATCTTCCTTGCTCCACATCGCAATCGGCGTGCAACTTTTACCTGCTAGTCGACAATCGCTTGTCGTTCGAGGCACCGAGCCGCGAACATTCGCGGATGAACGTGAAGGGCGTCTCCCTGGCGGTTACCTAAGTCGCCACCATCCCCATGGCGGACAATGTCCGTCTAGGGTGGAACTACGCCCTTTGAGTCAGGCCTATCAAACGTCCGCTTTCGCTTCTAAATCGCCCGAAAGCTGCCAGTCCGCTTTCGGCCAATTCGGTCATTTATCTCGCAGCCGCCGGAAGGTCCAAATTGGTCGAATCCAGTCAGGAACGGGCTGCGTCGGCGCGACGCTCCGCGCGAATACGGCCCGCACAAGACGATCTACAATCCCGATTCCCTATGGCGGTGTGGAACGAACGGGCGCGCGAAGGGCACCTCGTCAAGCCGCGGGTTAGCGTGGCGCCGTGAGCCACTCGCAGAGGAAGCTTGAGCGTTTGCTTCGCGCGAGGAGCTTGCAGAGAAAGGGCAACAGGAGCTGCGCCTCGTCGAAGAGCACATGCGGCGGGTTGACGACGATGAGTCCCGACTTCGTCAGCGGCGCGCTCGCCGCGCTTGTCGAAGGCGCCGCCCCGACGTCGAGTTCGAGTCGAAGCATGTTCGGCGCGCCAAGCGCGGCCAGGGCGTTGAGAAAGCGCCCGTCCTCCTGGCGGTCCTTGATCGGGCGCCACAGCGCGTAAATTCCGCGCGGCCATTTGCGAAGCGCGCGGGCAAGAGAATCGACGATGCGCTTCGTCTCGTCGGCAGCCTCGAAGGGCGGGTCTATGAGGGCGAGGCCGCGTTTCTCCTTGGGCGGCGTCCAGGCGTTGAGCGCCACGTAGCCGTCGAGTTCGACGATCGTGAGCCGCCCATCGCGGCCCATGTTGGCGACAAGGGCGGCGCGCTCCTCCGGGTGCAGTTCTGCAAGCGCGATCCGGTCTTGCGGTCGCAGAAGCGTCTGCGCGATCGCCGGCGAGCCGGGATAGAGCTTTGGTCGGCCGGCTGCGTCGAGCGGACCGAGCGCCCGAAGATAGGGTTCGAGCAGGGCGGCGACGGGCGGTGGCGGCGCAACGCCTTTCAGTTTGGCGACGCCGTCCCGCCATTCGCCCGAGCGCTGCGCCTCCTCTGCGCTGAGATCATAGCGCCCCATCCCCGCATGGGTGTCCATGAAGCGGAGCGCAGTCTCCTTCAGCGTCAGATAAGCGAGGATGCGCGCCAAGAATAGGTGCTTGAAGACGTCGGCGAAATTTCCGGCATGATAGGCGTGGCGATAGTTCACGAGCGTTCAGTGGACCGGCGCGACGGCGACCGACGAAGCGCGGCATGTCCGGCGCGCGACCTCGGGACAATTAACGAAAGCGCGCAGATCCTTCGCCAGACAAATCCGCACGTCCTCCAATTCGCCGCGCGCGCAGGTCACCGCCATCGCATTCGGTCGCAAGCCGGGATTGGCGGCGGCGAAGGCGCGGGCGATCTCGATGGGAGAGAAGTCCTGCTCTTCGCGCGGCGCCTTGAAAGCATCGGGAATGACGATCGAATCGCGCGCCCGCTTCACGCTTGCGAAGAAGGCCTCCGGGCTCAGGCCGGTGCAGGCGCCATGCTTGCGCCATTCGTAGCGCGCCAGGCCTTCGTCGGGAAAGACGCCATGGGTTAGCGCCAGGGCGGCGCGCGAAACGGGGCGCGAACCGCCGTCGCAGTCCTGGGGATAGCCGTGAGCGTTTTGGGGCCAAAGGCCGTGGACAACAAAGCCGAGCCCGGCGCCGACGCTGCATTGGTCCGCCGCCTTCGACGCCCCGCCCGTATCGCAGAAGCCTGGCGACCAGGATAGCGTCAACAAATAGAAATCGAAGGCGCCGGGCGCGATCGCGCCGCCCATCGGCTGGGGCGGACCGGTCCCGGGCGGCTCTGCCGCCGGCGGCAATTGTGGCGCCGGCGCAGGCTTGGGGCCGCCACTGCCGCCATTGAGACATTTGTCCAGGACGCAAGGAGGCGATGAGGCTGCCACGCGCCACGCCTCGCCCGACGCCGCCTGGGCGCCGGCGAGCGAAGAAACGATAAAAGGCGACAGGAGCACAACAAGGGCCGCGCGGGCGAGGAGACCGCCGCACATTCTAGCCTCCTCGAACAACAGGCGGGGCAGGCAGCCTCACGCCAGGGCGAAGCGTCGGGCTCGCAGCGTCTCAGTAGCGCTCGCTCAGCGCCTTTTCCCCGAGGAAACGTGTGACATAAGGACGCAATGCGCTGCAAGCCGGCGCATAGGCGAAGTTGTGGTCCAGTCCCATGACGCACCATTCGACGCCGTCGCCGAAACTCGCGAAACCAAGGTCCTCCTGGACCTGATAAACGACCAGTCGCGTTCGCGAATCATTCAACGTCGCCCGCGCTATGCAGTAACGCCGCGGAATATAGGCGACGCCATTCGCGCGGAAGCCGATTTCGCGGATACGGTCATAGCCGTTGATCTCCAACGGCGAGCTCCAATAGCCACTCTCCGTCTGGCCAAACCTTCCGGTAATCGTCGAAAGGACGCCCGGATCATCGCAACCCGGCAGTACGCCGCTGAAAGGAACGTGCCGCTGTTCGGCCGGGGTGATGAAGCCGGCGGCATGCGCCGCGGCGCCAAGGGCGAGAAAAGCGGCGAAGGCCAGCGCCAGACGTTTCATGCGGCGAATCCAAGGATGGCGAGATTGGGAAGAATGCGACGCGACGGCAGGCGGGTCAAGCCGCGGACAAACGGGTCTCGACAAGTCGCGCGCGCAGCGTAAAGAGTGATCAACGCGTGGAAGAGGCGGTTTGGCGGCAAAATCGTCCCCCATCGGGAGAAACGCCATGGCGATCGACAGAATCGAGCTGCGCGAATGGCTCGACGCCAATTGCCCGGCCGAGATGCGCCAGCCGACGCGCGGCGGCGAGGAGGTCTGCTGGGGCGGGCGCAATTGGGTGTTCCAATCGGCTGCGCAAAAGATCTGGCTCGAGCGGATGGCCTCGCGCGGGTTCACCGTGCCGACCTGGCCCAAGGAATACGGCGGCGCCGGCCTTTCGCCGGAGGAGACGGCGATCCTCTATGAGGAGATGCGCCGCATCGGCGCGCGCCCGCCGCTGGTCAGCTTCGGCATCTCGATGCTGGGTCCGGCCTTGCTGAAGTTCGGCAATGAAGAGCAGAAGCGCATTCATCTCAATCGCATCGCCCAAGGCCAAATCCGGTGGTGCCAGGGCTATTCCGAACCGGGCGCCGGCTCCGATCTCGCATCCCTGCGCACGAAATGCGAAGATCGCGGCGATCATTTCCTCGTCAACGGCCAAAAGATTTGGACGTCCTACGCGGACAAATCCGATTGGATCTTCTGTCTCGTGCGGACCGACCCCGCGGCGAAGAAGCAACAGGGCATCTCCTTCGTGCTCATCGATATGGCGAGCGCTGGGGTATCGACCAAGCCGATCGTGCTGATCTCCGGCAAGTCGCCGTTCTGTGAGACTTTCTTCGACAATGTCAAAGCGCCGAAGGAAAATCTCGTCGGCGCTCTCAATCGCGGCTGGGACGTTGCCAAATATCTGCTGACGCATGAGCGCAGCATGATCGGCGGCGGCGGCTTCAGCCTCTTCGACAATGAAGCGCTCAACAAGGCCGCCCGCGCCGCGGCCAAGGCGTCGGGCGGGCGTCTCGTCGATCCGATCCTGCGCGCCGACATCGCCAAGGCCGCCATCGATACTTACGCTTCGGCCGCGACCGTCGAACGCTATGTCGAGGAGGCGGCGGCCGGCGGCGAACTGGGCGCGCGCTCGGCGGCGCTCAAATATGACGGGACCGAGCTCAATAAGCGACGCTACGAGCTGATAATGTCCCTTGCCGGCCATGACGGGCTTTATTTCGACGGCAATCTCGGCCCGGCGAGCGATCTCGCGCAGCATTGGTTGCGCAGCAAGGGCAATTCAATCGAGGGCGGCACCTCGGAAATCATGCTCGACATCGTCGCCAAACGCATCCTGGAGTTGCCGAGCGAATGAGGAGACCCTGGCGATTGGGCGCCGGCGGGCGGCGGCCGGATGAGAGGCCGCGTTACGATGAGGGGCTGGCGCTCCTAGAAGGCGAATCCCCGGCGAAGGCGGAGTTCTCATGCTGGTCTTGAGCGAAGAACAGCGCCTGCTGCGCGATTCGGCCAAGGCTTCGGTCGCGGCCAGGGCGCCGCTGTCGATGTGGCGCAAGCTCCGCGCGAGCAATGACGACGCGGGCTATTCGGGCGACTTCTGGAGCGAATGCGCGAATATGGGCTGGGCGGGAATTCTCATTCCCGAACCCTATGGCGGTTTGGATTTCGGCTTCGTCGGCGCCGGGCTCATCGCCCGCGAAATGGGCCGGACGCTCGCCGCCTCGCCCTTTCTCTCGACAGCGGTGATGGCGGCAAGCGCGCTGACCGGCGGCGGCTCGAAGGGGCAGAAGCAGCTCTGGCTTGCCAAGATCGCCGCGGGCGAGGCCGTCGTTTCGGTGGCGATCGATGAGACGGCGCGGCACAACCCCGCCCATATCGCGACCAGCGCGGTCAGAAGCGCGAAAGGCTGGCGGCTCGATGGCGCAAAGGTTTGCGCGCTCGACGGGGTCGTCGCCGACGCCGTTCTCGTCGCCGCGAAAGCCGGCGAAGAGACCGCGCTGTACCTGGTCGAGGCGAATGCGTCCGGCCTGTCGCGCCTTGCGCGCACCCTCGTCGATGGGCGGCGGGTCGCGACATTGCGGCTCGAAAATGTCGAGGTCTCCGGGGAAGCAAAGCTTGGCGGCGGCCAGGCGCTGATCGACGGCGTGCTCGATGCGGCGCGCGGCGCGCTCGCTGCTTCGCTTTGCGGCGTTGCGGAAGAGGCCTTCGCGCGCACGCTCGCCTACCTCAAGCAACGCAAGCAGTTCGACCGCACGATCGGCAGCTTCCAAGCCCTTCAACATCGCGTCGCCATCATGCATGTGGCGATCGAAAACGCCTGGTCGGCGACTTTCAAGGCTTTGCAGGCGCTGGAGAGCGGGGCGGCCGACGCGCCGCTGCAAATCGCCATGGCCAAGGCCAAGGCGGGCGAGACGGGGCGGGCGAGCGCGGCGGAATGTCTGCAATTGCACGGCGGCATCGGCATGACCGATGAGTTCGACATCGGTCTCTTCTTGAAGAAAGCGCGGGTCGACGCCGAATTGTTCGGCGATCCGGCGTACCATGCCGATCGCGTCGCGACCATGCTCGGCTATTGAAGGAGGCGGCGTGTTCACGCTTCAGGATCTGTTTTCGCTCGAAGGCCGCACGGCGCTCGTCACGGGCGGAGCGACCGGCATCGGCCGGGTTTGCGCCGAGGCCTTGCTCAGCGCCGGCGCGCGCGTGCTCATCGCTTCGCGCAAGGCTGAAGCCTGCGAGGCCGTCGCCAAGGAGCTTTGCGCGCACGGCCCTTGCGAAGGATTTGGCGGCACAGTCGCGAGCGAAGACGGCGTCACGGCGCTGAGCCGAGAGTTGCATCGCCGTACCGACAAGCTCGACATCCTCGTCAACAACGCCGGCGTCACCTGGGGCGCGCCTTTCGAGACTTTCGAATGGAAGGCTTGGGAACGGGTGCTCTCCGTCAATGTCGCCGGCCTCTTCCAACTCACCCGTGAGGCGGCGCCGCTGTTGTTCAAGGCGGGCGCCGCCGATCGGCCGGCGAGCGTGATCAATATCGGCTCGGTAATGGGCACGGTCACGCAAAGCGAAAACGCCTATTCCTACTCGGCCTCGAAAGCCGCGGTCCATCACTTGACGCGCATCCTGGCGGCGGAATTCGCCGGCCGCCATGTGACGGTCAACGCCATCGCGCCGGGCCCGTTCATGACCAGGATGACCGCGTTCACGCTGGGTCGCGAGGCCGGCCTCGCCGCGGCGGTCGGCGCCGTGCCGATGAAACGCGTCGGCCGGCCGCAGGATATTGCAGGGACCGTTCTGTACCTTGCCGGCCTCGGCGGCGCCTATACGACCGGGGCGATCATTCCGGTCGACGGGGGCTGCAGCATCTCAGCGCCGCCGCCGTTTCTTGCCGGGGCGCATTGATGGGCGAGCCGATCCGAACGATCGCCATCGAGGATTTGATCGCCCGAGTCGGGATGGAGACCGGCGTCTCGCGCTGGTTCGTGATCGACCAGGCGCGCATCGACGCCTTCGCCGAAATCACCGAAGACCGTCAGTTCATTCATATCGATCCCGCGGCGGCGCGCTCAACGCCCTTTGGCGGGACGATCGCGCATGGTTTCCTCACTCTTTCGATGCTGTCCGCTTTGGCGATGGATGCGCTGCCGCGCCCCGAAGGCCTCGCCATGGGCGTGAATTATGGGTTTGAGAAATTGCGCTTCATCGCGCCGGTTCCGGCGGGCGGGCGCATCCGCGGCCGTTTCGTCTTGCAGGCGGTCACGCAGCGCGCGCCGCTCGAATACCAGGCGCGCAACAGTGTGACCGTTGAGATCGAGGGAAGCGAAAAGCCGGCGCTCGTCGCCGAATGGCTCACGCTCTATCTCATGAAGCCGAATTTCGCGAGGGTAGGCGCCAAATGACGATCAGTTTCGACGGAAGGGCGGCGATCGTCACCGGGGCCGGCGGCGGCCTTGGCCGTTGCCATGCGCTGGGCCTCGCCGCGCGCGGCGCCAAGGTCGTGGTCAATGATCTTGGGCCGGGCGGCGAAGCGCCGGATTCGAGCCTTGCGGTTGTCGCCGAGATCGAAGAGGCCGGCGGCGTCGCCATGGCGGACGGCGCCGATGTTTCAAACGCCGAACAGGTCGCGGCGATGGTCCAGCGCGCCGAGGTCGAATGGGGCGGCGTCGATATTCTCATCAACAACGCCGGCATTTTGCGCGACAAGAGCTTCGCCAAAATGGAGCTCGCCGATTTCGAACTGGTCGTGCGGGTGCACCTTCTCGGTTCGGCGATCTGCGCCAAGGCGGTCTGGCCGGGCATGCGCGAGCGCAACTACGGCCGTATCGTCTTCACCGCCTCTTCTTCCGGCCTCTATGGCAATTTCGGCCAGGCCAATTACGCGGCGGCCAAGGCCGGCATGATCGGCCTGATGAACGTGCTGCATCTTGAAGGGGCCAAGAACAACATCCGGGTCAACACGCTTGCTCCGACCGCCGCGACCAATATGACGGCCGGCCTCCTGCCGCCGCAGATGATCGCGCTGATGGCGCCCGAGGCGGTGACGCCGGCGGCGCTGTACCTGGTCAGCGAAAACGCGCCCTCGCGCGTCATCCTCGGCGCGGGGGCCGGGACTTTCGCGGTCACCCATATCGTCGAAAGCGCCGGCCTCTTTTTGTCCGAAGTTCATCGCACGCCGGAGACGATCGCCGAGCGCTTCGCCGAGATCGCCAATCCTGCGAGCGCCCGCCCGCTCGACAACGCCTTTGGCCAGACTTTCAAATTCGTAGAGGCGGCGGCCCGCGCGATCGGCGTCGCATTGCCCAAACAAGGAGATCAATAATGCGCGAAGCGGTCATCGTCTCGACAGCGCGAACGCCGATCGGCAAAGCCTATCGCGGCGCCTTCAACGACACGCAAGCCCAGGCCCTGGGCGGCCATGTCATCGCCGAGGCGGTCAAACGGGCAAAAGTCGATGCGGCCGAGATCGACGACGTCGTCATTGGCGCGGCCCTGCAGCAAGGCTCGACGGGCACGAATGTCGCGCGCCAAGCCGCCATTCGCGCCGGCCTGCCGACGTCGGTCGCCGGCATGTCGATCGACCGTCAGTGCTCCTCCGGCCTGATGGCGATCGCAACTGCCGCCAAGCAGATCGTCGCCGACGGCATGAACGTCACGGTCGGCGGCGGCCTCGAATCGATCTCGCTGGTCCAGAACGAGCATATGAACCGCTATCGCTACGCCGACCCTTGGTTCGCGACCCATTGCCCGGATATGTATATGAGCATGCTGGAGACGGCCGAGACCGTCGCCGAGCGCTATCAGATCACCCGCGATCGCCAGGACGAATATGCCCTGCAATCGCAGCGGCGCACCGCCGCCGCGCAGACGGCGGGACGCTTCGATGCGGAGATCGCGCCGATGCCGACCCGCATGAAAGTCGTCGACAAGGCGACGGGCGCGGTCAGCGACAAGGACGTGACGCTGAAACAGGACGAAGGCAATCGCGCCGATACCACGCTGGAGGGACTAAAGGCGTTGAAGCCCGTCTTCGCCAATGGCCTTCGCCTGGCCGCCGGCTCCTATATTACGGCCGGCAACGCCTCACAGCTTTCGGACGGCGCCAGCGCCGCCGTGCTGATGGAGGCCAAGCAAGCCGAGCGGCGCGGCTTGCAGCCGCTCGGCGTCTATCGCGGCATGGCCGTCGCAGGATGCGATCCCGACGAAATGGGGATCGGCCCGGTCTTCGCCGTGCCGAAGCTATTGAAGGCCCATGATTTGAAGATCGACGACATCGGCCTCTGGGAGCTGAACGAAGCTTTCGCGGTGCAGGTGATCTATTGCCGCGACCGCTTGAAGATCCCCGACGAGCGCCTCAATGTCGACGGCGGCGCGATTTCGATCGGCCACCCCTATGGCATGAGCGGGGCGCGGATGACCGGACATGCGCTGATCGAAGGCAAGCGCCGCGGCGTCAAATACGTCGTCGTGACGATGTGCGTCGGCGGCGGCATGGGCGCAGCGGGGCTGTTCGAAGTGGCGTGAAGAATCCCTCCTCCCCGCAATGCGGGCAGAAGGGGGCCGCCACAGGGCGTCGAAAGACGCGCAAGACGCGCTCCGCCGCGCGAACAAAAGATCGGACCACAAAGCTTAAGTAGGGACGTGGGAGACGCCGCGCCGCGAGGAGCCCAAGACGCTGAGGAAGGGCCATGAAGACTTTCGGATATGGGCTGATCGGCAGCGGATTCATGGGCAAGTGTCACACGCACGGCATGGCCAACGTCATGCGCGCCTTCGCGCCGCCGCTCGAGCCCCGCTTCGAATTGCTCGCCGACATCGACGCGGTCTCCGCCGCCAAGGCTGCGAAGTCGCTCGGCTTTGCGCGATCGACCGGCGATTGGCGGGGATTGATCGCTGACCCCGCCGTAGACGCGATCTCGATCACAACGCCCAATACGCTGCACAAGCCGATGGCGCTCGCCGCCATCGCCGCAGGCAAGGCGGTCTGGTGCGAGAAGCCGTTGGCGGGAACGCCCGCCGACGCCAAGGAAATGGCCGACGCTGCGAAAAAAGCCGGCGTCGTAACGATCGTCGGCTTCAGCTATTTGCGCAATCCGCTGCTGGGCCTTGCGCGGGAGATCGTCAGCAGCGGCGAAATCGGCGAGCCGATCAATTTTCGCGGCCTGCATCTCGCCGACTACATGGCGAGTCCGACGACCCCTTGGTCCTTCCGCCTCGATCCGGCCGGCGGGCATGGCGCATTGGGCGATATTGGCAGTCACATCGTGTCGCTCGCCCGCTATATGATGGGCGAGATCGAAGAGGTGAGCGGCCAGCTCTCGACCGTCGTCAAGCGGCGGCCCGTCGCAGTCGGCGCGGCAGGCCCGTTCGACGCCGCCGATGCGTCCAAGGCGACCGCGACCCGCGCCGTCGAGGTTGACGATCAGGCCCAGGCGCTGCTGCGCTTCGCCAATGGCGCGATCGGCACGATCCAGACGAGCTGGGTGGCGATGGGCCGCAATCTGAAGCTCGCCTTCGAGCTGAACGGCTCGAAGGGCACCATTTGCCTCGATTTCGAACGGATGAACGAATTGCGCCTCTACGCGGCCGGCCAGCCCAAGGGACGCGCCGGATTCAAGACGATCTTCTCAGGTCCCGCTCATCCGAACTACCAGGGCTTCATACCCGCGGCGGGCCACCACATCGGCTTCAACGATCTGAAGACCATCGAGGCTAAGACCTTGATCGAGGCGATGGCCGGCGGGCCCGCCGCCTGGCCCGATTTCACCGACGCCTGGCGCATCGTCCAGGTCGTGGAGGCGATCGCGGCGTCGGCGCGCGAGCAGCGGTGGGTGCGGGCGGCGGAGATGTGATGCTGGGCGGCTCTCGCCGCCGTCAAATGACGCTATTGCAAACCGCCGGCCTTGCGTTGGGCGAAGATTTGCGCATTGCGACTTTCACGACTTGGTTGCTACTGGCCAGGTCCGCGCTTGGCTGGATAGCGCGCGACGCATCGACACTCGTTCGCTGAGCAAACATCCATCACGCTCACTCCCCGTAGGGAACCCAAATATTCTTGATCT
>DASZFX010000517.1:0-2627 GCA_035939375.1 Roseiarcus sp. | reverse complement strand
GCCTTGCCGGTCTGCTCGGCTCCGGGCGCACCGAAACGGCCAAGCTGGTCTTCGGCGCGACGCCCGCCGACGAAGGGACCATCCGCGTCGATGGGCGCGCCGTGTCGATCCGCACGCCCCGCCAGGCGATCCGGCTCGGCGTCGGCTTCTGCCCGGAGGATCGCAAACGCGAAGGCTTGATGCTCGATTTGACCGTGCGCGAGAACATCATTCTCGCGTTGCAGTCGAAGCGCGGTTGGCTGCGCCGCCTGCCGCGGCAAGAACAGGAGAAGCTCGCCGGCGAGATGATCCGCGCGCTCGCCATCGCGACGCCGGACGCCGAGCGGCCAGTCGGCCAGCTCTCGGGCGGCAACCAACAAAAGGTCATTCTCGCCCGCTGGCTGGTCTCCAATCCGCGCGTGCTGATTCTCGACGAGCCGACGCGCGGCATCGATGTCGGCGCCCATGCCGAGATCGTCGCCCTCATCCGTCGCCTCTGCGCCGGGGGCATGGCGCTGCTTGTCGCTTCCTCGGAACTCGACGAAATCGTCGCTTTTTCGACGCGGGTAGCGGTGCTACGCGACCGGCGCAAAGTCGCCGAGATCTCCGGCGCCCATCTTGAACGCGACGACATCGTCCAGGCGATCGCAGCGCCATGAGAAGAGGACATGAGTACCACGCCATGACCACCCGCCAAGAGAGGGCGATATGAGAATCGATCCTCCGGCGGCTCTCCAGGACGCCACGCGCCGGCCGATCGTCGCGCCGAGACTGTCGGAGTGGCGCTCGCTCTGGCCGCTTGTCGCGCTCGGCCTGATCATGCTTGTCGACGCCTTCATCTCACCCGGGTTTTTTTCGATCCGCATCGTCGAGGGGCGGCTCTACGGCAGCCTCGTCGATATTCTCTATCGCGGCACGCCGACCGCGCTGGTCGCTCTCGGCATGGCGATCGTAATCGGGGCGCGCGGCATCGATCTTTCGGTCGGGGCGATCATCGCCATCGCCGGCGCCGTGATGACCGAACTCATCCATCACGGCATGGCGGCGCCGGGGGTGCTGCTGGCGACGCTCCTCGTCAGCCTCGTCTGCGGGCTTTGGAACGGCGCGCTGGTCGCCTTTCTCGATATCCAGCCGATCATCGCGACATTGATTCTGATGGTCGCCGGCCGCGGCGTCGCGCAAATGATCGACGCCGGCACGATCGTCACCTTCCGCAGCGATTTTTTCTCGGCGATCAGCACCGGCCGGCTCGGGCCCATCCCTTCGCGCATCATCGTGGCCGCCGCTGTCTACGTGCTCGCCTGGGCGGCGATGCGCCGCACCGCGCTCGGCCTTTTCATCGAGTCGGTCGGCAGCAACGCAGAAGCTTCGCGCCTGACCGGCATCGACGCGAAATTCGTGACCGTCGCCACCTACGCGATTTCCGGCCTCGCCGCCGGGATCGCCGGCATTCTCATCACCTCCGATATCCGCGGCTCCGACGCCAACAACGCCGGACTATGGATGGAGCTCGACGCCATTCTCGCCGTCGTGCTCGGCGGCGGATCGCTCAATGGCGGGCGCGTCTACATCTTCAACACGCTGATCGGCGTCCTGATCATCCAGAGCCTGACGACGTCGATCCTGGTGAGCGGCCTGCCGCCCGAATACAATCTCATCGTCAAGGCGATCGTCGTTTTCCTCTGCTTGTTGCTTCAAGCGCGGCCGGCGCGTCAAGCTCTGAGCGGGCTGGTGCGGGGGAAAAGGACATGAACGAGCGCTACATGCCCCTGGCGGCGACGATCGTCGTCTTTCTCGCCATCTATGTCTTCGGCGCGATCAGCTACAACAATTTCCTGTCAACGCTGGTCTTCGGCGATCTCCTCACCGACAACGCTTTCGTCATCATCGCGGCGATCGGCGCGACCTTCGTCATACTTTCGGGCGGCATCGATCTTTCGGTCGGCTCGATGATCGGATTCGTCAGCGTCGCCATGGCGGCGCTCGACGGCCATGGCTGGCATCCGCTGCTGTCGGCGCTGCTGATGGTCGGGTTCGGCGCCATTTTCGGCGGGGCGATGGGCGCGCTGATCGACGCTTGCGAGATTCAACCCTTCATCTTGACCCTGGCGGCGATGTTCCTTCTGCGCGGCCTCTGCTTCGTCATCACGCTCGATTCGCTGCCGATCGGCCATCCCTTCGTCGGCGTTTTTTCCGACTGGCGTATTCCGCTGCCGGGGGACGGGCGCCTGTCCGCGTCGGCGCTCCTGATGCTGGTCGCTCTCGCGGCCGCGATCGCGCTGGCTCATTTCACCCGTTTCGGGGCCAATGTCTATGCGATCGGCGGCGATCGCAACTCGGCGCGTCTGATGGGCGCTCCGATCCGCCGCACCATGGTTCAAGTCTATGCGCTTGGCGGCTTCTATGGCGCGCTCGCCGGCGTCGCCTACGCTTTCTACACGGGATCGGGCTATCCGCTCGCCGCCGTCGGGGTCGAGCTTGACGCGATCGCCGCGGTGGTCCTCGGCGGGACGCTGCTGACCGGCGGCGTTGGCTATGTCGCGGGGACATTGTTCGGCGGCCTCATTCAGGGTACGATACAAACCCTGATCACTTTCGACGGGAGGTTGACAAGCTGGTGGACAAAGATCGTCATCGGCGCCCTATTG
>DASZFX010000516.1:0-11838 GCA_035939375.1 Roseiarcus sp. | reverse complement strand
ATGGCGTCGCCATGCCGCGCATCGGGCTCGGCGTCTATCTCGTGCCTTCCGGACGCCAGACTTTCGATGCGGTCGCTTCCGCGCTGCGGCTTGGGTATCGCCATATCGACACCGCGCGGCTCTACGCCAACGAAGCCGATGTCGGCCGCGCCATGCGCGAAAGCGGCATTCCGCGCGGAGACCTCTTCGTCACCACCAAATTGTGTCACCACCAAATTGTGGAACTCGGATCACGGCTTTGATCGCGCGCTCGCGGCGTTCGATGAAAGCCGCGCCGCGCTCGGGCTCGAAATCGTGGATCTCTTTTTGCTGCATTGGCCTCAGCCGCGATTGCGCAAGGATTCCTGGCGCGCCTTGGAGAGGCTTTATGACGAGGGCCGCGTCCGCGCGATCGGCGTCAGCAATTTCATGGTCCATCATCTCGAGGAATTGCTGAGCGGCGCGCGGTTCGCGCCGATGGTCAACCAGATCGAGGTCCATCCGTTCTTGCAGCAGCGGGACGTGCGCGCCTGGTGCGCGGGACATGATATCGCTGTCGCCGCCTATTGCCCGCTCGCCAAGGGCGAGGCGTTGCGCGATCCGACGGTGCGAAAAGTCGCCGCCGAGGCCGGCGTCACGCCGGCGCAAGCCGTGCTTGCCTGGGGCCTTCAGCACGATCTGATCGTGTTGCCGAAGTCGGTGCGACCGGAGCGCCAGGCCGAAAATCTCGCGGCCGCGCAAGTGAAGCTTACCGCCGCTCAGTTCGCTCGGCTCGACGGGCTGGAGCGTGGTTACGTCACGGATTGGGATCCGCGCGAGGCGCCCTGAGCCGCCCGACGTCCAGAAAGGCGGCCTCGCTGAGCGCGGCCAAAACGAAAGGGCGAGTTCCTCGCAAGCGACCTTTGTCGCCCCGTCAAGAGGAACGCGTCGAATATGTGGGAGGCGCAAATTGGCGCGCTATTTGACGACCTTACAGCTGGCGGATTCTGCAGGGCAATTTGTCGCCGTAAATCCCGAATACGTGCGGTGTGTGCGGACGTTTCACGACGAAAAGGCGAATGTCGTCGTCATCGATTTTGACGCACAACATTCCGTGCGCGTCATCGGACGCCTGGCGGACGTCGCCGCCAGTCTTGGGTTCCTCGTCAATGAAGCGCCCAGCCGCCCGGCTCAACGCAATGACGCGTGAGGCGCGTTGCGCTCAGCGACGATAAGGTCAGGTCTCGAGTATTTGTCGCGCCAGTTTCGCTGCAAGGCGCGAGAGAGGAACAGCCGGTCCTTGGCGCGGGTGATTACGACAAAGAAGAGGCGGCGCCCTTCCGCCGCTTCGTCGCGCTGCTCGTCCTCGTCTTGGGCGGCGTCGCGAAAGGCGCTCCAGGAGACTGGCGTGACGCCGTCTTCGAGGCGGCGACGGCGGGTAGGGCGGGCTTGGTCGGCGTTGGCGTTTTGGCGGGCTTCGGATTCCTCGGTTCGGCCGGCGCCGCGGCGCGAGCGCGACGCGACGCGGGCGTATCGAACAGCAACCGGCCCTTGGCGAGACGTCGGAGCTCCGCATCTTCGAAGAGCCGGATGACGCCATATTCACCGTCGTAGCCGGCGTCGCGGATGACGGCGCCCTTGCGCAAGCGCGCCACAGCTTCGCCGAGCAGCGGATCGGCGCGGGTCACGTCTTCCAAGGGCGCGTCTTCGAGGATGGCGAGTTCCGGGCCGAGCGCCGCGGTGACCCTTTCGTAGGCGCGCGAAACCCCTTGCGTGGCGACGCCGCTCTCCAACAATTCGGAGAGGATTTCCGGCAGCGGCGTCAGGCTCGTCACGGCGCCGGCGGTCGGCGGCGGCGCGACTTGGCTTTCGGTCCGGTCGGCGAGAGTTTCGATGCGATGGGCGACGCCGACCGTAACGCGTCCCCCGCAGGCGGGGCAACGGCCGTCAAGCGCGATCGTCTCGGCGGGCTCCAGCCTGACGCCGCAGGCGCGATGGCCGTCGAGATGGTACTTTCCCTCTTCGGGGAAGAACTCGACCGTACCGTGATAGCCATCGCCGGTCTCCAGCGCGCGGCGAATGGCGAAATAATCGGCTTCGCAGGAAAAGCGCGTCGCCTCGCGGCCGAGCTTGCCCGGGGAATGCGCGTCGGAATTGGAGGTCAGGCGGAAGCGGTCGAGCGAGGAGACGCGCCAATTCATCGCCGGGTCCGACGACAGGCCGGTCTCGACCGCGAAAATATGGCCGGAAAGATCGCCGTAGCATTCGTCGATCGAATCGAAGCCCGATTGCGAGCCGAGCGCGGCGAACCACGGCGTCCAGATATGGGCCGGGACAAGGTATGAATGCGGGCCCGATTCCAGCGCGATCTCGAGGAGATGGCGCGAGTCGAGGCCGAGGATCGGCCGCCCGTCGGAGGCAATATTGCCGACGCCGGCGAGGCGGGAGGCGAGGCGATCGGCGCTGGCGAAATCCGGCGCATAGATCAGGTGATGGATTTTGCGGGTCTTGTCGCCCTTCTTGTAGATCGTGGAAATCTCCGTCGAGAGCATGAAACGCACGCTTGCGCGACATGACGGCGGCAGGCTTTTGAGGATTTCCGCTTCGATCTCGCTTTTGAGGCGAAAGAGGCCGCCGCCATCCGGAACGAGTTTGTCCTTCAGTTCGGCAAGCCACACGGGGTGAACGCAATCGCCTGTGCCAACGACAGCGATCCCTTTCCGCGCCGCCCAGAAGGCGAGATGTTCGAGGTCGAGATCGCGGCTGGTGGCGCGCGAATATTTCGAATGGACATGCAGATCGGCGTGGAAGGCGGTCCGGTTCGCTTGGCTCATGGGCCTAGCGGTAGACCGGCGCAGCGGCCGGTTCAAACGCCGGGCCCTGAGGAGACGCGGCTCATCCACATGGAATTTGATCGACAAAGGCGACCCGCGGCGTTAGCGGGTTTTCGATAGGTCCCGCGATCGCACTTGACCGAAGCGCCAGGCGAGGACGACGCCGGTCAGCAAGGCGCCGGCGCCGACGAGCAGCCATCCAGCGATCGGATCGTCGCTCTCGGGATTGAAGCCGCGCAACAAGGCGAAGCCGACCGCGAGATTGAAAGAGCCCCAAAGGACATTGACGAGCGGCGAGGATTCCCCGACCCCGGGCGGCGTGGCGAAGGGGCTCTGGAACCGTGCGCCGCTGATTCCATGGACGAAATGCGGCACGCCATTGGCGAGGACGAGGCCGCTTAAGAATTGCAGGAGATAGCCGTACCAAGGCAAGGCGGGCATGGCGCCGTCCCCTAGAGTTTCGTCGGCCCGGTCGCCGCCGGACAATCCGCCCGCCCGCCCCATTCGGCCCAGGAGCCGTCGTAGAGGCCGGCGAATTTGCCGCCAGCCTCCTCGGCCGCGAGCGCCAGGATCGCGGCCGTAACGCCGGAGCCGCAAGTTGTGATCAACGGCTTCTTAAGATCGACGCCGTGCGCGGCGAAGGCTTCGCGCAGGGCAGGGGCGGATTTAAGCTTGCCGCCGTCGAGGATTTCGACGAAAGGCAAATTGAGCGCGCCGGGCATGTGGCCGCTCTTGAGGCCCGGCCGGGGCTCGGGCGCTCGGCCTTCGAAACGATCCGCGGGCCTGGCGTCGACGACCTGTACGCCGCCGCTCGCAAGAGCCTCGCGCACATCGGCGAGGGAAGCGACGATTTTTGGATCGGGCCGCGGGGTGAAGGCGCGCGGCGGGCGGCTCGGCTCGCCCTCTTCGAGCGGCCTTCCCTCCTTGAGCCATTTCGGCAAGCCGCCTTCGAGGATTTTGACGTCGGCGACGCCGAAGGCGCGCAAGGTCCACCACACCCGCGCCGCCGCAAAAAGACCAAGCGAGTCATAGACGACCATTTTCATGCCGTCGCCGAGGCCGAGCCTGGCCATGGCCTTCGAGAAGATGGCGGCGTCGGGCAGCATGTGAGGGAGGCCGCTCGATGTGTCGGCGATCACGTCGATATCGAAAAAGACCGCGCCTGGAATGTGCCTGGCGCGGAACTCCGTCGCGCCGCTGCGTCCCGCCGGCGGCAGATGCCACGACGCATCGATCACGCCGAGGTCCAGCTGGTTCAGGCGCATGGCGAGCCATTCGGTCGAGACGAAATTATGCGAGCCCATCCGTTCGTTCCTCTTTGCGGGCGCCGCCGCGCTTAACCTCGCCCGCGATAGGGCTCGACGCCCTGATCGGGCGCCCAGACGCCCTTGGGCAATTCTCCGGTCTGCCAAAAGACGTCGATCGGAATGCCCCCGCGCGGGAACCAATAGCCGCCAATGCGCAGCCAGCGCGGCTTCAGGAGGCCGGCGATGTCTTTGCCGATCCGGACCGTGCAATCCTCATGAAAGGCGCCGTGGTTGCGGAAGCTGGCGAGATAAAGCTTCAACGATTTGGATTCGAGAAGCCAACGGTCGGGAACAAGATCGATGACCAGATGGGCGAAATCCGGCTGGCCGGTGACCGGGCAAAGCGAGGTGAACTCCGGCGCCGTGAACCGGGCGACGTAATTGTCGCTTTCATGCGGATTGGCGACGCGCTCCAGAATGGACGCCGCCGGATGGTCCGGCGTCTTCGACAGATGACCGAGATGGGTGAGGCCGCCGGCCTGTTTCGGTTTGCGCATGAGAGACGATTCAAATTGTTGCTTGGCGCCGCGACGACGGCGCTCGATCCCCCTACACGCGGGGGCGCGTCGAGGGAAGGGCGGGCCGGAAGTTGGCGGTTCGACGCTGAGAGGGGCGCAGGGCCCGAAATCGCCGCCTGCGGCCCCATTGGCCTTTGCCGAGGCTTTGCCGCCGCAATCGGCGCGCGGCGACGCGCCCTGAGGCCGGCAAGCGCTTGATATTTCAAGCCGTTGCGCGGCGTCTGGTGCAACGGCGCGGCCGCCGCGCTCGCGCCGGCTTACCATACGAAAGCCTTATCCCCATTTTAGCTGGCCGATCGGCGGCCGGGCGCTTGCGCGATGCGCCTCATTTGGCCAAAGCCTCTGTCTGGAGACGCCAGAATGACTTCACTTACGGCGGAGACGCCGGCCCGCTCCTTTGTTTTCGCCGCCGGCGGCGCCGTGCTCCTCGCGGCTGGGCTCTGGGCTTCGCTCGCTTTCGAAGCCTGGACGGGCGCGGCTCTCTTCGGCGCCGCCGGCCTCGCGCTCTGGCGCTTCGAGACGACGCGCTCGCCGGGCTCGCCGGTGCAAATCGCCCTTGACGCCTTCGCCTTCGGGATTTTCGCTATCGCCCGCAATGATGCGATCGGCTTCTGGCAATTGCCGGGACCATGGAAGGATGTTCCGCTCTTCAATCTCGCCGGCGCCGAGATCGCTTATATCGTCTATCTCGCCGGCGTCCTTGGCGCATTGGCGGTCGCCAGACGCGGGCTGCGGCCTGTCGAATCCGTTTCGCTCATCGCAACGCCCTTCCTCTTCAATCTCCTCATGACGGTCGCTGCCGATTGGCACATGCAGGAGCTCGGCGCCCTCATCGCGCACGGCGTTCCGCTTCCCTTTCAGGGCCAGGTTTTCGCCGGCCGCGCGGCGATCCTCTTCGTCGTGCTGGAGGGCATGCTCGTCGCCTTCTCGATGATGAACCGCGGGCGCCCGGCGCTCGATCCAAGGCTGCACGGGGTGACGATCGTGGTCGCCGCCCTTGCCGCGGCGACGCCGCCGCTCGCCAATTTCGCTCAAGTTGCCGGCTTTTCGCCGGCGCTCGCCATCATCGTCGGCGCGATCTTCGCCGCGCTCGCCCAAGCGGGTCTCTGGAGCATCGTTTATGTCTTCACCGGCGTCGCCCTCGATTGGGGCGGCGGCAAGGCTCCGACCTTCGTCTCGGTCTATGGTCATTGGCGCGCGGGTCTCGTCAAAGGCGCGATCTATGGCGGGCTCTTCATGCTGGGCCTGCTGTCTTTGGCAGCGCCGCTACGCAGCGCGGCCTTCGTCGCTTTCCTCAAAGACTATGCAGTCCTCCTGTCGCCCTTTATCGGCGCGCTCGCCTTTCCGCTCGCGGCGACCGTCGTCGGCAGCGCCGATGGAACGCCGCCCTTCTTCGGTCGGCTCGCCGCCGCCTATCGCAATCCGCGCGCTTACGGCCGCGGCGCCGTGGCGGGCCTTGGCGCCGCGCTGACGCTGACCTCGGACCTTCGCAACGCGGACGGGGGCGCGCGCTTTCTCGCGCTCTTTGTCGTCGGCGCTCTCGCCTATGGCGGCGTCGATTTCCTGTTCGATTTCGCCCGCGTCCTTCGCGGCGAGCGTCGTACCTTGCAGACTTGGCGGGTCTACGCGCTCGGCGCAGGGCTCGGCGGGGTTGTCGCCGGCGCGCTCGGCTGGTATTTCGACGCCCCGCAAATGAAAGTCGTCGTCGACAAATTCTGGGCCTATGCCGATATCGACTACACGGCGACCGGCCGCGCGCTCAACGACTTCGTCACCTATCCGATCTTCAACAAATATGGCGCGATCGATCTCGGTCAGATCGTCGGGGGCGTACGGTTGTTCTATACGGAATCGCTTGCCGGCGTCATCAACTGGTCGATTGCCGCCCCGCTCTTCAGCATCAATTTCGTGCTTCTGACCGCCTTGTTCGATCGCAGCTTGCGGCCGATCAAGGAATTGTTGAGCGAGGCGGGGATCGAGGGCCTTCTCGCGCAGGCCGTCCGGGTATTGCGCTGGGGCCTGTGGATGGCGCCGATCATCAACTCGTTCCTGCGCCAGCAACCGGAGCCCAGTTGGTTCAACCAGGACGGCGCCGTCCGCACGCTCGTTTCGATCGGCGTCGACGCCGGCCTGCCGGCCGTCGACTTTCACAATTTCAGCCTGACCGTCTTTCTCGGCCTTCTCGCCTATGACTGGCTGAGAGTCCTGATCTGGTTCGATCATATGGGCCTGCGCGTCGCGACGCTGGTCAACCTCACTTTCATCGGCGGCGATCGCGCCGACGAAGGAGCGGCGCGCTATCTCGGCCACGCGGCGCGAACGCGCGTGGTGCCCGACGGCATCCGCCGCTTTTCGACTTGGGCGCCGCTGCTGATCCCTTTCTATATCCCGCGGGGGGCGGATTGGGATCACGCTTGGACGGGCGCGGAAGCCTTGCGCAATGCGGCCGCGCCTCTGCCGGGTCCGGTCAACGTGATGGCGATCGCCTATAGCTGCGCGGGCGTTGCTTTCGCCGCGGGCGCGCTGGTCGCCGCAGCCCGCCTACACGAAAGGACCGGCGTCCCGGCGCCGGCTGTCCCGGGCGCGCCGCCGTCGCTCGACGATTTCCCGCGGGAAGCATCGCTGACCAACGGCGCCGTCGGTCTCGATCTCACGCGCGACGGGCGCGGCGCGGCTTTCGTCGCCGGCGAAGAGCGTGGCGGATCGCCGATCGACATCACGCGTCGCCCGCTCGATCCTTTGCAGGCGCGCGGCGTCTTCTTCTATATCCGCGAGGGCGCGGCCGAACCTTGGTCGATCGGCTACGAGCCGGCGCGGCGCGCCGGCCTCTATCGCTTCGAAGTCACCGGGCGCAACAGCGTCGTCATCGTCAACGAGATCGACGGGCTCGAAGCGCGGATGGAGGCGGGGCCTGACCCCCAGGGGGCCGTGGTGTCCTGGCGCCTGCGCTTCAGCGACAAATCGGGCCGCGCGCGGCGCTTTCGCCTGGCGAGCTTCGCCGAAATCGCCGCCCATGAAACCGGCGCCTATATGCGCGACCTCGATTTCGCCGGCATGCATGTCGAGACGTTTTTCGTTCGCGAGCTCAACGCCATCCTCGCGCGCAACCGGCTGCTGCGCTCGAAGCGCGCGAACCGCGGCGAAATGGCCTTTATCGCCGTGCGCGCCTTGTCGGACGGGGCGAGGCTCGTCGGCTATGAGGATTCGCGCGCGCGATTCCTCGGCGAAGGGTCTTTGACCAATCCCCAGGGGCTCGGCGAAGGTCGGCCGCGCTCGCTCGAGGATCAAGGCAAGCTCTGGTCCTTCGATCCGGCGGCGAGCCTGTCGCTCGATGTCGAAATCGCGGCCAATGGCGACGCAGAGGTCGAGTTCATCGCCGGGCGCGCCGACAATGAAGGCCTCGCGGCGAGCCTCATCGCCCGCCGTCTCAGCCTTGCGCCGATCGCTGAAGAGACGCTTCAAAGCCGCATCTATCATACAAGGGCGGTCGAACCGACGCCGCAGCCGGCCTCGCGCTGGCCCTTCGCCTTCTCCGCCGATGGGACCGCGCTGCAGATGACCCATCGCACGCCACGGCCTTGGGCCCATGTGATGGCCAACGAACTCGGCGCCGGCGCCGTCGTCGCGAACGACGGCGAGGTCTATTCCTTCTTCGGCAACGCCCAGCAGAACGGTTTGACGCCGTTTCGGTTCGACAGCGTGACCATCCCGCAACCCGGCCAGGTCGTCTATTTGCGCGATCTCGATGCGAACGAGACAGACGCCGTTGGCTTTACCCCGTTCCAGCGCGACGATGCGACATATGGCGTCTCTTACGAGCCCGGCGTCGCGACCTTCCGCAAGAAGCGCGGCGCCCTGGCGATCGACTACAGCGTCTTCGTCCCGCCGGATTTTTGCGGCGACATGCGCCTCCTATCCCTGCGCAATGTCGGCGAGCGGCCTTTGCGTCTGCGCGTTGTCCCCTTCTTCGACGTTGTGCTCGGCGAAACGGCGAACGCCACCAAGGGCCTGATATCGGTCGAGGCGGTCGACGGCGCGCTGCTCCTCGAGAATCCCAGTAACGACTTCCAGCGCGGGATCGCTTTTGCCGCGACGAACCTTGGCGACGCTTCCCGAGAAACGATCCGCACGCGGTTTTTCGGCGGACTCGGACGCAACATCCTCTCGCCGGCCTTTGTCGAGACCGGCGCGCCCGATGCTTCGCAACATGACGACGGGCGCCGCGTCGCGGCTTTCGCCGCTGAGGTCTCGCTCGCGCCCGGCGAAGAAAGGAAAATCGCCATTGTCTTCGGCCAGGCCGCGGACCGCGACGGCGCGATCGCCGCGGCGGGCAAAGCCAAGGTCGCGGCGGTCGAGGCGGCGCTCGCCGCCACACGCCGCGCTTGGCGCGAGCGGCTCGCCCACGTCCGCGTCGAGACCAATCGCCCCGACTTCGACCGGCTGGTCAACACCTGGCTTCCCTATCAAACGATGGCCGCGCGCCTGTTCGGCCGCGTCGGTCTGAACCAGCGCGGCGGCGCATTCGGCTTCCGCGATCAATTGCAGGATGTGCTGCCGCTCGTTTTCATCGAGCCGAGGTTGACGCGGGCGCAGATCCTCTTGCACGCCGGCCAGCAATTTCCCGAAGGCGACGTTCTGAAATGGTGGCATCGCGCGCCGGATGGGCGTACCGGACTCGGACAGCGTACGAAAGCGAGCGACCCCCATTTGTGGTTGCCCTATGTGCTGGCGCGTTATGTCGCGGCGACGGGGGACGCGGCCGTCCTTGATGAAAGGATCGCCTATCTCGAAGGGCCGCCCGTTCCAGAGCATGAAGACACTTTGGTCATCGTCCCGCGCGCTTCGCTGGAAACGGGCGACGTCTATGAGCATTGCCAACGCGCCATCGACTATACGCTCGCCCAGATGGGCGAGAACGGCCTGCCCTTGCTCGGCGCCGGGGATTGGAACGACGGCATCGACGCTTTGGGCCGGCTTGGACGCGGAACCAGCGTGTGGATGGGCTTTTTCTTCTATGACGTCCTCTCGCGTTTTGCGCCGCTTGCCGAGGCGCGGGGCGATCGCGCTTACGCGCGCAAATGCGAGGACGCGCGCGTCGCCTTGCGCGCGGCCTTGGACGTCGGCTGGCAGGGAACGCATTACGCGCTGGATTTCGCGGACAATGGCGAGGCGCTCGCCATGCCCAACGCCATGACCACGGGCTGGCCGGCCCATTCCGGCGCGGTCGATTTCGCGCGCGGACTGGCGGCGATCGAAGGCGGGCTCAAGGGGATCGAGCGGCCGAGCCGCATTCTCCTGACGGAGACGCCGTTCTTCGAACATTCCTCGCCCTATCCCGGCCGCATCGCCGACTATCCGCCGGGCGTGCGCGAGAATGGCGGCCAATACAGCCATGGCGCGTCATGGATCGTCGACGGCTTCGTGCGCCTTTCGGACGAAGCTCGCGCCGCCGGCGATGTTTCCGAGGCGGCGCGGCTTCTCGCCCGGGCGTTTGAAATCTTCGAGAAGATTTCGCCGCTCAAAAAGACCGATCCTGAAAATATCGCCCGCTACGGTCTCGCGCCGAACCAACAGCCCGCCGACATCTACGACGGCTACGGCCACGACGGGCGCGGCGGCTGGTCATGGTACACCGGCTCGGCGGCGCGCATGCTGTCGGCGGCCTACGCCATCCTCGGCGTCAAGATGGAGGACGGCAAGGTCGGTGTCGCGCCTGAGCTATTCGAGCCGAAAGGAGGCTTGCAAGTCGCGGCGCTCGCCGCGGGCGGGCGCCTATGGCGACGCCCTGAGCAGAAAGGCGAAGTGAAGAGCGAAGAGAAGGGAAGGAAGGCGGCGGCGTCTTAAGGCCCAAGGCCTCACGCCGCCTCGATGCCGGCAAGGCTCTTGCGGGCTTGTTCGATCGCCTTCGACAGGACCTCGGCGCTTTGGGCGCCCGGCACGCCGAAGCGCGACGCGAAGATGAAGAAGGGCACGCCGGTCACGCCGAGGCTTTGGGCCTGGGCAATTTCCTGACGCACTTCGACCTCGTCGGCGCCGTCGGCGAGAAACTGCTCGACGGCTTCGAAGTCCATCCCGGCTTCCCGCGCCGTTTCGACCAGCAGCTTGCGATCGCCGATATCGCGGCCTTGCTCGAAATAGAGTCCGAACAGCTTTTCAACCACGGCGTCTTGCGCGCCGCTCGCGCTCGCCCAGCGGATCAGGCGATGGGCGTCGAGCGTGTTGGGCGCGCGCTCGATCTTGTCGAAGGCATAGGCGACGCCTTCTTCGGCCCCCAAGGCCCTGAGGCGCTCATGGATTTCTTCAAGCCGGCCGCCGTCGCCGAATTTGTTGTTGAGATAGGCCTTGCGGTCGATGCCGCCCGGCGGAATGGTCGGGTCGAGTTGATAGGGCCGCCAGCGCACCGCAATTGCATCGCCCTCTTCCTTGGCGAGCGCCCGCGCGAGCCGCCTCTTGCCGAGAAAGCACCACGGACAGACGACGTCGCTCACGACGTCAATGGTCAAGATCTCGTTGTCCTTGCTCATGCGCCGCTCCGATACGCGGGAGAAGGCTTCACTGCGCCTTGCTCCACAGGGAATCAAGGGCGACGCCAAAGAGCGGCGTTTGTTCCGGCCGACCGATTTTCGTCGAATAGGCGATCCATTGATCGGGCACATAGAACAACGGCGTGATGTAGAAGCCGGAAAGGAGCAGGCGATCGAGCGCCCGGACGGCCGCGACAAAGTCTTCGCGGCTTTCGGCGGCCAGCATCGCATCGATCATCGCGTCGATCGCCGGCGAAGCGACGCCGCAGATATTGTAGGCGCCCGGCATGTTGAGCGACATGGAGCCCCAGCGCGCGCGCTGCTCGGCGCCGGGCGAGGGCGTTGCGATCCAGGCGGCGATCATCATGTCGAAATTGAATTCGGCGCGCCGGCGCTGGTACTGCACCTCATCGACAAGGCGGACATTGGCTGCGACGCCAATGCGGGCGAGGCTCTGCGCATAGGCCGATGCGAGCCGCTCCTCCTGGCGGTTCTTGACCAGGATTTCAAAGGCCAGTCTTTCACCCGCCGCATTGGCGAGCGCGCCTTCCTTGATCGCGTAGCCGGCTCTCGCGAGCTCCTCCAGCGCCTTTCGCGCCATCTCGCGATCGCGCCCGCCGCCATTCGAGATCGGCGGGGCCCATCGCCCTTCCATCACGTCAGGCCGCACGGCGTCCGGGAAGGGCGCCAGCAACGC
>DASZFX010000515.1:0-6238 GCA_035939375.1 Roseiarcus sp. | reverse complement strand
TCCTTGCGCGATCGCGAAGGGGAGCTGGAGCGGCTGTCGCGTCGGCTGGAGCTCGCACTCGATGCCTCGAAGGTCGGCGTTTGGGACTTCAATATCGATACGCAGGAGCTGGTCTGGGACGACCGCATGAACGAGCTTTATAACTATCCGCTCGACGGCGGTCCCCGCGAATATCGGCATTGGCGGGATCGGCTCGCCGAGGCCGACGCCGGGCGGGCGATCGAAGATTTTGACAGAGCGATCCGCACGAAAGGCCGCTACGAATCACAATTCAGGATCAACTTGGACGATGGGGGAACCAGGGTGATCCGCACGATCGGCAAAGTATACGCCGCGCCGGGATCGCCGACGCAAATCGTCGGGGTCAATTGGGACGTCACCTCGGACGTCGCTCTGACGGCGGATTTGACGCGTTCCAAAGCTCTGACCGAGGCGCGCAACGCAGAACTCGAAGCGGCCCGCGCTCGCATCGAGCACAATTCCTTGCACGACTTTCTAACCCAACTGCCGAACCGGATGTATCTCGAGCGCGCCCTCGAAGAGCACGCGGCGCGCTGCGCGGCGACCGGCGGCGGCGTCGTGCTTCTTCATATCGATCTCGACGGGTTCAAGCAGATAAACGACACGCTCGGCCATTCGGCCGGCGATGCGATGTTGATTCATACCGCACGCACGATCCAAAGCAGTCTGCGCGGGAGCGATTTCGTCGCGCGAACCGGCGGGGACGAGTTCGTCATCGTCTGCAGCGCGGATTCGAGCATGGATGGTTTCGAAGACCTCGCCCGCCGATTGATCGACAGCGTCCGCACCCCGCCCTTGTACGAGGGCCATGAATGCCGCTTCGGCATGAGCATCGGCATCGCCGGCGCCTTTGGCGCGGCGGTCGATCGACAGCGCCTGCTTGTCAACGCCGACCTGGCCCTTTATCGCGCCAAAAGTCAGGGAAGAAACCGGTTCGAATTCTTCTCCGAAGCGTTGCAGGCTGAGATCGTGCGCGCCAAACGCACGGCGGACAGCATCATCGGCGGATTGGAGCGCGGAGAATTCGCGCCGTACTTTCAGCCGCAATTCGACGCGCGAACCCATCAAATAGTAGGCGTGGAGGCGCTCGCGCGCTGGCGCCACCCGACCCGCGGCGTCGTCGCCCCTGCCGAGTTCATCGGCCCGGCCGAGGAATTGGCCGTGATTGGAGCGATCGATCGCACGGTTCTCGAGCAAGCGCTCGCCCAGTTCAGAAGTTGGCGCAATCGCGGCTTCCGCCTGCCGCGTTTTTCGGTGAACGTCTCCTTGAGGCGACTGCACGACGACAATCTCTTGCGTGAGCTTCGCGACCTGAATATCGAACCCGGCATATTGTCGTTCGAACTCGTCGAATCGATCTATCTCGACGAGCGCGACGATCGTTTTTCGCGGACCATCGATCAACTCAAGGCGCTTGGCGTCGACATCGAGATCGACGACTTCGGCACCGGTTACGCCTCAATCGTCAGTCTCACCAAGATCAAACCCCGCCGCCTCAAGATCGACCGTCAGCTGGTCACGCCCGTCGTGCGCTCAGAGCCGCAGAGGCGCCTCGTTCAATCGATCGTCGAGATCGGCCGCTCGCTCGATATCGAGATCATCGCCGAAGGGGTGGAGACCATGGAGCACGCCCGGCTGTTGCGCGATATCGGTTGCAACATCTTGCAAGGATACGCCTTCGCCAAGGCGATGTCGGCGGAGGACCTCGAGCGCTTCATGGCGGCGCGGGCTCGGCGGATCGCCTCGTAGCTAAGGCCGGCCGCGCTTCGTTGACAACCGACCCCGCGCCTTTGATTATTGCCGGATGAATTTGGCTTCCACGATTGGGGCCCGACCCCCGCGAGAGTCGACGATGGCGACCGGCCGGCCGGCGCGCGCCGGCTAAGGCTAAGGGCCACTCCCAAATCCTCTTGACCGCCGCCGCCATCGAATCTTCCGGCGGCTCTTCGTTCCCGCTACCCATCGAGAAGGTTGGCGCATGGCTCGCCCTTCTTCGGAAATCGTCGAGATTCGCGGCGCGTCGCCGTCGGACGCCGTGGCCATTCGCGCTTTGACCCGCGCCGCCTATGCGAAATGGGTTCCATTGATCGGGCGCGAGCCCTTGCCGATGCTGGCCGACTATGACCGTGCGCTCCGCGAGCATCAAATCGATCTTCTTTTCGCCGACGCGCAACTGTCGGGGCTCATCGAGACGATGATCGAGAAGGATCATCTCTTCATTGTGAATGTCGCGGTCGCGCCGTCCCGTCAGGGGCGCGGCTATGGCCGGCGCCTGCTCGACCATGCCGAAGCGCTCGCGGCGGCTCTCCGGTTGCCCGAAGCGCGCCTTACGACCAACAAGCAATTTGCCGCGAATATCGCGCTTTATCTGCGTCTCGGCTATGCGATCGATCGCGAGGAGCCGTTCATGGGCGGCGTCATGACGCATATGATGAAGCGAATGGCCACCGCATAAGAGCGGCTCGGTCGACGGGCGCCTCCCTTCTATTCGTCGGTCGCTCCCGATAGTGTGGCGGCCAGGGGGCAGCGGACGTTTGCGCATGGCTCAAACTCAAATATCCGAGGCGCGCGACGCCGCGCTTCTTTCTTCGTTGCGCGCCGCGCTCTCGACCGCGCTCGCCCGCGCGCCGGCGCTTGCCAAACAGCTCGAAGGGTTCGACATCGCAGCGCTGCAATCGCGCGCCGATCTTGCCCGCCTGCCGATCCTTCGCAAATCCGATCTCCCGGCCATGCAGGCCAAGGCGCCGCCCTTCGGCGGCCTTGCGGCCAGCGCGCCCGGCGATCTCAGGCGCTTGCTCGTCTCGCCGGGTCCGATTTACGAGCCGGAGGGGCAGGGCGCCGATTGGTGGCGCTCCGCCGCGGCGCTCGCCGCCGCCGGCGTTGGGCGCGGCGACATCGTCCTCAATTGCTTTTCGTACCATCTGACGGCGGGCGGCCACATCATCGAGAGCGGCGCCCATGCGCTAGGCTGCGCCGTCATTCCCGGCGGGACCGCCAACAGCGAGCAGCAGGTCGAGGCCATCCATCATTTGAGGCCCAGCGCCTATTGCGGCACGCCGGATTTCCTGAAGATTTTGCTCGACAAGGCTGCGGAGATGAGTCGCGACGCCTCTTCGATCAGGCGCGCCCTCGTCTCCGGCGCGGCGCTGCCGCCAAGCTTACGTGCGGAGTTCGAGCGGCGCGGCGTCAAGACGCGCCAGGCTTACGCGACGGCCGATCTCGGCGTTATCGCCTATGAGACGGATCGCCCGGATGGCGCGCTTGATGAAGGCATGGCGGTCAACGAGGGAATCATTCTCGAAATCGTCACGCCAGGTACGGGCGACCCGGTCGCGGCGGGCAAAGTGGGCGAAGTCGTGGTCACCCGGCCGAACGTCGACTATCCGTTGCTCCGCTTTGCGACCGGCGATCTATCGGCGCTGATCGCGGAGGCGTCTTCGCCGCGGATCAGGGGCTGGCTCGGCCGCGCCGATCAGACCGCCAAGGTGAAGGGCATGTTCGTGTATCCTTCGCAAATCGCCGAGGTCGCCCGGCGCCATCCCGAACTCAAGGCGCTGCGCCTTATCGTGCGGCGCGCCGGCGAGCAGGACGAGATGATCCTTCGCGCCGAGGCCGCGGGCGCGCCCGCCGATCTTGCAATATCGGTGGCGGCGACATTGCAGGCGGTGACGAAACTGCGCGGCGCGGTCGAAATCGTGGCGCCGGGCGCCTTGCCCAATGATGGGAAGATCATCGCCGACGAGCGGCCGGTCGGGTAGGCCGCAGGGATCGATCCTTTGACCGCGGCTTTCATCATCACCCGCTTCGCGCATTTCGCCGCGGCCATGTCTTTGTTCGGCGCGAGCCTGTTTCTCGCCATACTGTCGCCTCCCGCTCTTCGCGCCGCGCTCGCCCGCTCGATCGGCCCGATCCTTGCGGCGGTGAGCGCGATCGCAGCGGCGACCGCGATTCTTTGGCTGCTGCTTGTCGGCGGCGAGATGGCCGGCGGCTGGCGGGATGCGTTCGATCCGGCCGTCCTTTCGGCGACGCTTTATGAAACGCAATTCGGTTCGCTCTGGCAGGGCCGCCTCGTCCTGGCGCTCGCCTTGCTGATCGTTGCGCCATGGCGCGGCCCGCCGCGCTCCGCGCTTATAGCGATCCTGGCCGGCGTCAATCTCGCGAGCCTCGGGCTGGTCGGCCATGCCGCGATGCGGATGGGCGCGGACGGCGTGTTCGAGCGGGCCAATCAGGCTCTGCACCTTGCGGCCGCCGGCTTTTGGCTCGGCGCG
This sequence comes from Roseiarcus sp., assembly GCA_035939375.1. GTDB lineage: Bacteria > Pseudomonadota > Alphaproteobacteria > Rhizobiales > Beijerinckiaceae > Roseiarcus. Next base: position 1,949 of record DASZFX010000515.1, on the reverse strand, counting down.
CTGGCGCCGCTCCTGGTTTGCTTGCGACTTCTTGGCGATCCGGCGCTGAAGGATGAAGCGGCGGCGGCGTTGCGGCGCTTCTCCGGCCTTGGTCATGTCGCAGTCGCCGCGGTGCTGGCGACCGGCGTCGTCAATATTTTCATGATCCTCGGGCGCTGGCCGAGGGACTTTTCCTCGCCCTATCAGGCCTGCCTTGCGATGAAGATGGCGACGGTCGTCGTCATGGTCCTCATCGCGCTTTACAATCGCTATTGGCTGGTCCCGCGCCGCAAGGCTGACGCCGGCGCCAGCGCGGCCCTGGTGCGCAATACCGCGCTCGAGATCGGGCTTGGCGCGGTTGTCCTGGCGCTGGTCAGCGCTTTTGCGACTTTCGAGCCGGTTTGAGCGAATGAAAAAGCCGGGCGGTCGCGCCCGGCTGCGGGCAGTTTTAGGGAGCGCCGCCAGTCGTCGGCCGAAACTCAGCGCAGGAGCAGATCGTCGCGCTCGGCGATCGTCAGGCCGATGTCGTCCAAGGCGCGAAGCGACAATTCGGCGAAGCGGCCGCGGGTCACGGAACGGTTGGACGCCTCGATTAGGCTGTTAAGAATTTGTTTACATATCGAAACGCTGAGAGCGCCGGCGCGGGCGACTGAATTCTCGATCGAATGGCGCGGATGGATCATTTTTACCCCCTCTAGGCAATCTTGCGTCGAAACCGGCGCTGATATACGCCAATCGTGACGATTCTCAAGTCATGCTTTATGTGTAAACTAACAAGAAAAACTATACGATGAAGAGTCCCGCCCGACTGCCTTCGCTGAACGCCCTGCGCGCCTTCGAGGCGGTTTCGCGACGCCTGTCCTATGCGCGGGCCGCCGACGAGCTTTTCGTCACCAAGGCCGCGGTGGCCCAACAGGTGCGCCAGCTCGAGGCCGAAGTGGGCGCCACGCTGGTCGAGCGGGCTGGCCGCGGCTTGAGGCTCACCGAAGCGGGACAGGCGGGCGTGCGCGATCTCGCCGACGGCTTTGAATTTCTCGCCCGGGCGACGAGAGCGATGCGCGAAGCCTCGGGCCGGCGCTTCCTCGTCATCAATTCGAGCCCGTCCTTCGCCGCCACCTGGCTGGTCGGCCGGATCGGCCGCTTCAAAGCGGCGCACCCCGATATCGACGTGCTGCTCGACGCCAATCCGCTCGACGAACTGGAGCACGCCAATGTCGATGCGCTGATCCGCTGGGGAGCGGGCGACTTTCCGGGTTTCTCAACCACATTGCTCTTCGAGGAGAACGTCTTTCCAGTCTGCGCGCCGCGGCTTGCCGAAGGCCCGAATGCGTTGCGCGCGCCTCACGATTTGAAAGCGCATACGCTTTTGCATCTTGATTGGAATCCGAGCTTCTCGACCTGGCCGACCTGGGCCGACTGGCTTAAAGCCGCCGGCGCGTCCGAGGTCGACGCCTCGCGCGGCGTCTGGTTCAACCATATGTCGATGGCCCTTTATGCCGCCGCGCAAGGCCAGGGCGTGACGCTGACGACGCTCGCCATCGCCGCCGACGAACTTGCGGCCGGCCGCGTCGTCGCGCCGTTCACGACCGAAGTGCATACGCCGTTCGGCTACTACTTCTTGTGCCGGCCGGAGAATTCAGGCGCAGCGCGGATCGCGGCCTTGCGGGATTTTCTGGCGGCGGAGGCGAAGAAGTCGACGGAGTAGGCGGAGCGCCCGAATCTCAGTTCCCTAAGGCGACCGGATTGCCCGGTCCCAAATTGCGTTCGCGTTTCTCTTTGCTTGCTTCGGCTCGTCTGGCGCCTGCCGAAATCTTCTGCTAGCATGTTTGTTGTGGTCCAGTCGGCGAAGCGACGCTTAAGCTCGCGCGCGGCCGGGCGACGTGCTGATCTCAAGCGATCGGCATGGGCCAAAAGGGAGGAACTCATGGCTAAAGCACTCTACATGCGCGTATTATTGGTGGGCGTTGCTG
>DASZFX010000514.1:0-5233 GCA_035939375.1 Roseiarcus sp. | reverse complement strand
TAATCCGGCGGGCGCGCCGCCGCCGGTTCGAACCCGCGTCTTCGGCGCCAGATCGGCAATCTAGGGGGAGAGGCATGAAACATTCGAAAATTGCGATGTGCGGATTGGCGGCCGCCCTGCTCGCTTCGACCGCCGCCTCGGCCAAGACCCTCGTCTATTGTTCGGAGGGCAGCCCGGAGAACTTCACCCCCGCGATCAACGACACCGGCACCAGTTTCGATGCCGCGCGTCCAGCTTTTGACCAGCTCGTCGAGTTCAAGCGGGGAACGACCGAAGTCGGACCGGGCCTTGCCGAGAGTTGGGAGGTCACGGACGGCGGCAAGACGATCACCTTCCATTTGCGCAAGGGCGTCAAATTCCATTCGACCAAGGATTTCGTTCCGACCCGCGACTTCAACGCCGACGACGTCCTCTTCTCCATCAACCGGCAATGGAAGCCCGACCATCCCTATTTCAAGGTCTCGGGCGGCAAGTATGACTATTTCAACGATATGGATATGCCCGGCCTGCTCGATTCGGTCGAGAAGAAGGACGATTACACAATCGTCATAAAGCTCAAGGAGCCGAACATCACCATCCTCGCCGATCTGGCGATGGATTTCGCGACGATCCAATCGGCCGAATACGCCGATTTTCTGCTGAAAAAAGGAACGCCCGAACAATTCGACCAGGTCCCGGTCGGCACCGGGCCGTTTTCTTTCGTCGCCTACCAGAAAGACGCGGTCATCCGCTACAAGGCGAACAAGTCGTACTGGGGAGAAAAGCCGCTGGTCGACGATCTCGTCTTCGCCATCACCCCCGATCCGACCGCTCGCTACGCCAAGCTCAAGACCGGCGAGTGCCACTTCATGATCGCCCCGCGTCCCGCCGATTTGCCCGAGATGCAGAAGGACGCGAGCTTGAAGGTCATTTCGCAACCCGGCCTCAATATCGCCTATTGGGCTTTCAATGTTTTGAAGCCCCCTTTCGACAAGAAGGCGGTCCGCCAAGCTTTCAACATGGCGATCGATCGCGCCGCGATCATCCACGACGTTTATCTGGGCGCCGGCCAGCAAGCCAAGAACCTGATCCCGCCGACCCTTTGGTCCTACAACGATAAATTGCCGGACTACCCTTACGATCCCGACAAGGCCAAGGCGATGCTCGCGGCGGCCGGCGTGCAGACGCCGCTCGATATCGATCTCTGGTATCAGCCGGTGCAGCGCCCGTACAATCCGAATGGCAAGCGCATCGCCGAAATGATGCAGGCCGATCTCGCCAAGATTGGCGTCAACGCCAAGCTCGTCACTTATGAATGGGGCGAGTACCGCAAGCGCCTGCAGCAGGGCGAACACGTGACCGGCCAGATGGGTTGGACCGGCGACAACGGCGATCCCGACAATTTCTTCTTTCTGCGCGGCTGCGCCGCCGCCCGGATCGGCGGCCAGAATCTGACCAAGTGGTGCAACAAGGACTATGACGACATGCTGGTGAAGGCGCGCACCCTTCCCGATCAGGGCGAGCGCGCCAAGCTCTATGAGAAGATGCAGGAGATCGAGCACGAGGAGGCGCCCGACATGAAGCTCGCGCATTCCATCGTATTCGAGACGATGCGGGCCGATGTCACAGGCTTCAAGCAGAGCCCGCTCGGTCGTCATGAATTCCAGGGCGTCGACATCAAACAGTAAGCGTCTGCGCATCTTGGTCCGCCCGGCGCCTCCTCCTGATCGAGGAGGCGCAAAGCGGAAGGAGAGGGCGACGCCGTTGAGGCGCGCAATCCTTGCTTCGTTACATCGCTAGCCGCATCGCCCTGACGCTTCCGACATTCGTCGCGTTGATGTTCGTGACTTTCGCCGCGATCCGACTCGTGCCCGGCGATCCGGTCGAGGTCAGGGTCGGCGAGCACGGCATTTCCCCCGAACGTCTGGCGATGTTTCGCCATCAGCTCGGGCTTGATCAGCCGGTCTGGAAGCAATTCCTCGACTATGTCTGGAGGCTCGTGCATGGCGATTTCGGCACGTCGCTCTCGACCAGCAATCCGGTCCTCAGCGAGTTCCTGACCCTGTTTCCGGCGACCTTGGAGCTGACCTTCTCGGCGATGCTGATCGCCGTCCTCATCGGCGTTCCCGCCGGCGCTTTCGCCGCCGTCAAGCGCGGCAGCTTCTACGATCAGCTCCTGATGGGCGCTTCGGTCACCGGTTTCTCCATGCCGATTTTCTGGTGGGGCCTCTTATTGATCATGCTCGTTTCCGAGCGTTGGGGCCTGACGCCAGTCTCGGGCCGCATCGATCTCATCAAATATTATTTTGAACCAGTCACCGGCTTCATGCTGATCGACGCGGCCCTTTCCGATCAGAAAGGTGCCTTTCTCGACGCCCTGCATCATCTCATTCTGCCGGCCTTCGTTCTCGGCACATTGCCGCTGGCCGTCGTCGCCCGGATGACGCGCTCTTCGATGCTCGAAGTGCTCAACGAGGATTATGTGCGCACCGCCCGCGCGAAAGGCCTTTCGCCCTTCCGCGTCGTCGGCCTGCACGCCTTGCGCAATGCGATGATCCCGGTGGTGACGGTCATCGGCCTGTCGATCGGCGCGCTTCTTTCGGGCGCGGTGCTGACCGAGACGATCTTTTCCTGGCCGGGCGTCGGCAAATGGCTGATCGAGTCGATCTTTCGACGCGACTATCCCGCGCTGCAAGGCGGCGTCATGTTGATCTCGACGGTCGTGATTTTCGTCAGTCTCGGCGTCGACCTGCTTTACGGCGTGATCAATCCGAGAATTCGCCATGCGCGGTAGGATCGTCTCAGTTCGCAAATGTCCGGGGCGTGGCGGGCCCCTCAAGGCCGGTTCGGTCACCAAAGTTCTTGATAACCAACAAGCCTCGCCGACGCGGCTTGCCCGCGCCGGCGTGTCGGAGATATGCGCTGAGGCGGAACAACGTTTGGCGCTTGCGCGCGCGCCAGGCCGCCGCCGATGACGGCGATCCCCGGAACAATCGTCTCGGGAGAGCCGCGCGAGAGCGCAGCGGAGTTCGCCGCCTTCTGGTCGATCTACCGAGAGAACAAGGGCGCGGTGATCGGCCTCTGGGTCCTGGTCGTGATCGTGCTCTGCGCCCTCTTCGCCAACGTCATCGCGCCGCATTCGCCGATCGAGCAGTTTCGCGACGCCGTTCGCGCGCCGCCGATCTGGGCGGGGGGCAATTGGAAATTCATCCTCGGCGCCGACGGGCTCGGCCGGGACATGCTGTCGCGCCTGATCTATGGCGCGCGCATTTCGCTTTTCATAGGCCTCTCGGTGATGGGCCTTTCTTCAGCCATCGGCGTCGCGCTCGGTCTGGCGGCGGCCTATTTCGGCGGCTTTATCGATGTCGCCATCTCGCGCCTCACCGACGTCATCTGGGCGTTGCCGAGCCTCGTCCTGGCGGTTCTCGTCATCGCCATCATCGGCCCGAGCCTCTTCAATACGATCATCGCCATCACGATCGTCTATATGCCGACCTTCGTCCGGCTGATGCGCGCTTCCGCCATCTCCGAACTCGCCAAGGACTATGTCTTGGCGGCGCGCGCCGCGGGCGTCGGTCCTTTGCGCTTGATGATATCGACGGTCCTGCCTAATTGCCTCGCCCCCTATATTGTGCAGGCGGCGATCGGCGTCTCCAGCGCCATTCTCGAGGCGGCGGGGCTTGGGTTCCTTGGCCTGGGCGCCCAGCCGCCGACGCCGGAATGGGGCGCGATGCTCGCCGACGCCCGCGAATTCATTCGCTCCGATCCGTGGATCGTCACCTTGCCCGGGCTCGCCATCGTCATCACGGTGATCGCGATCAATCTGACCGGCGATGGATTGCGCGATGCGCTCGATCCGAAGATGCGGCGGAGCTGAACGCGTGCCCCTCCTCGAAATCCGCAATCTCTCGGTCGCTTTCGCCACGCGCCACGGCGAATTCAAGGTGGTCGACGGCGTCGACATCAGCGTCGAACCCAACGAGGTCGTGGCCATCGTCGGCGAGTCGGGCTCGGGCAAGTCGGTCGCCATGCTCGCCGTCATGGGGCTTCTGCCGCATACGGCGACGGTGACCGCCGATCGTCTCGCCTTCGAGGGCCGCGATCTACGCACGCTGTCGGACAAAGACAGACGCGCGATCGTCGGCAAGGAGATCGCGATGATCTTCCAGGAGCCGATGTCCTCGCTCAATCCCTGCTTCACCGCCGGCTTTCAGATCGGCGAAGCGCTGCGCGCCCATCTCGGCATGGATCGGGCGGCCCGTCGGCGACGGGTCGTCGAATTGCTCGATGAAGTAGGCATCACCGATCCGGAGCAACGCGCCAACGCCTTCCCGCACCAGCTTTCCGGCGGCATGAGCCAGCGCGTGATGATCGCCATGGCGCTCGCCTGCCGGCCGAAGCTGCTTATCGCCGACGAGCCGACGACGGCGCTGGACGTCACGATCCAGGCGCAGATCCTCGATCTTTTGCTGAATCTGCGCCGGCAGAACGGCATGGGGCTGGTTCTCATCACCCATGACATGGGCGTCGTCGCCGAGACGGCGGACCGGGTCACGGTGCAATATGCGGGTCAGCAGGTCGAGAGCAATACGACGCGCGCGCTCTTCGCCGATCCGCATCATCCCTATACGGCGGCGCTGCTCGCAGCCTTGCCCGAGCGGGCGAAACAGCGCCGGCTGGCGTCCATCCCCGGCGTCGTGCCGGGACAATTCGACAAGCCGGTCGGTTGTCTCTTCGCGCCGCGCTGCGCCTTCGTCTTCGACCGATGTCACAAGCAAGCGCCGGCGCCCGCGGCGGCTGAATTCGGCCGAGCGCTCTGTCACACGCCGCTTATCGACGGGAGACCGGCGGGCGACCCGGCGGCGGCGCAGGGAGCGGTGGCGTGACCGCGGTCCTCGAAGCGCGCGGGCTGACCCGGCATTACACTTTGTCGCGCGGTCCCTTTTCTCCGCTGGCGACCGTCAAGGCGCTCGTCGACGCCTCATTCCAGCTTCGCGCCGGCAAGACCCTCGCGGTGGTCGGCGAATCCGGTTCCGGCAAATCGACGCTCGCCCGGCTTCTGACATCGATCGAAGAGCCCAGCGCCGGCGCATTGACGATCGATGGCGAAGATGTCGTCGGCGCGGGCGGCGAAGCTCGAAAGCGCCTGCGGCGGGCGATCCAGATCGTCTTCCAAAACCCCTATGGATCGCTCAATCCGCGCCTACGCATCGGCAAGGCGGTCGAAGAGCCGCTGCTGGTCAACACCAGCCTC
>DASZFX010000513.1:0-2641 GCA_035939375.1 Roseiarcus sp. | reverse complement strand
TTCAATGCGGCGTCGTTCATGGATCAATTTCCTTCAGCAGTGTTCTGAGATTTGCAAAGCGTTCGCGCCAGAAGACGCCGTAGTGGCTCATCCAGTCGACCAGCGGCTCGAGGCCTTCCGGCTGGGCGCGGTAATAGACTTTCCGGCCTTCGGGGCGCTCGGCGACCAGGCCGGCCAGCTTCAGGGCCTTGAGGTGTTGAGAAATTGCGCCCTGCGTCACGCCGCTCCCTCGCGTCAGTTCGACGACGGTGATCTCGTCGGAGCTGACGACGTGCTCAAACACGGCCCGCCTTGTGGGATCGGCAAGCGCGCGCATGAGGGCGTTGATGGGAGCGAGTTCGGCCATGGGAAACCAATAGCGTATGCTAATTGATGAGTCAATACTAATTTATTCGATTGATGGGTCCGTCAATAAGCCGGTCCAAGCCGCGCCTCGCCTTCCCCTTCCGGAGCGCCGCGTAAGAGCGCCGAAGGCGTGGCCACTTGACATGAGAGATTATGACTGATAAAAATCAAAAATCGTCAATCGTCAGAAACGCCATGAACATCGCCGCACGCCCTACCGCCGAAGAGACCCGCGAGCGCATTCTTGTCGCTGCCGAGGAGTTGTTCAGGCGCATCGGCTATTACAAAACGACGGTCGGCGACATCGCCGATGCGCTCGACATGTCGAGCGCCAATATCTACCGCTTCTTTCCGTCGAAAATGGCGATCAACGAGGCGCTCTGCGGCAAGCTGCTGAGCCGGCTGCTCGACGAGGCGAGCGCCATAGCCGCCGGGCCGGGGACCCCGAGCGCCCGCATCGTCAATCTCCTGATGACGCTGCACCGGGGTCATCGCGGCCATATGACCGAGCACGAACGCGTCCACGAAATGGTGCTCGTGGCGATGGAGGAGGATTGGGCCTCGATCGAAGCTTTCATCAGGGCCTGCAAGGGACTCGTCGGGAAACTCATCGCCGAAGGGCAGGCGGCGGATGAATTCGGTCCCGGCGAACCCGACGTGCTCGGCGAACTCGCTTTCGGCGCCTGCGCTTCGATCCTTCATCCCATGATGATCGCCAAATGCGCCCATGAGGGACGCACGATCGAGGAGATCGACGCCATCGCGCAAGGGATCGTCGCCTTCACGCTGCGCGCTCTCGCCAGTCATCAGCCATTGCCTACGTTCAACCTTTGCCAGCCATCGCCTGATTAGGAGCGTCTAAGTCATGCGCTTGCGTTCCCTCGTGCTTGCTTTCATCTCAGCCGCGGCCCTTGCGGGCTGCAACGCGCAGGGCGAGGCCAAGCGCGACACCCCGCCCCGACCGGTGATGGTCGCGGCAATCCACTACGCGCCGCGCGTCGCCGACCGCGTGCTGCCCGGCGTCGTCAAGGCGCGTACCGAGAGCGATCTCGGCTTCCGCATCGCCGGCAAGATCGCCCGCCGCCTGGTTGACGCCGGCGCGATCGTCAAGCAAGGCCAGCCGCTCGCCAAGCTGGACGATTCCGATCTTCGCCTGCAGGTCGAGCAGGCCGAGGCCGATCTCGCCGCGGCCAAGAGCGCGCGCGACCAGCAGGACGCCGAATTCACCCGCGTCGAGACGCTGCGCCGCCAAGGCTGGTCGGCGGCGACCGATCTCGACAAGATCAGAGCAACGGCCGATCAGGCCCGCGCGACCTTCACCCGGGCCGAGCGCGCCGCGACATTGGCGCGCGCCGCTCTCTCCTACGCGACGCTTGACGCCGACGCCGATGGGGTCGTCACGGCGACGCCGGCCGAACCCGGCCAGGTCGTCGCCGCCGGCGCGCCGGTCATTCGCCTCGCCCATGGCGGCGAGAAGGAGGCGATGGTCGCCATACCCGAATCGCTCGTCGAGCGCGCGAAGTCCGCCGCGGCGCGCGCCGAATTCTGGGCTCTGCCCGGCGTCTCGCTCGCGGCTCAGTTGCGAGAGCTCTCACCCAACGCCGATCCGATGACGCGTACCTACGAAGCGCGCTACAGCCTGCCGGACGCGTCCGCGGCTGTCGCCCTCGGCATGAGCGCCAGCGTCAAGCTCGCCGGCGACGGCGAAAGGATTGCGCGAGCGCCGCTCGGCGCCATCCTCGATCAGGGCGAAGGCCCGATGGTGTGGATCGTCGATGAAGCGACCGGCGGCGTCTCGCCGGCAAAGGTCAAGGTCGTCGCCTACGACAATGAATCCGCGCTCATCTCCGGCGGCGCGCCCGAAGGCGCGCTCATCGTTGCGCTGGGCGCCCACAAGCTCGATCCAAGTCAGAAGGTGCGCGTCGTCCGTCATATTGCGGGGTTGTGATGGATTCCTTCAACCTTTCCATGTGGGCGATCCGCCGGCCGGCGCTGACCGCCTTTCTGATCATCGCTCTCGCTCTTGGCGGCGTCCTTGCCTATTTCCAGCTTGGGCGCGCCGAAGACCCGTCCTTCACGATCAAGAACGTCAATGTCAGCGCGACCTGGCCCGGCGCGACGACCGAGGACATGCAGAACCAGGTCACCGACCGGATCGAAAAAAAGCTGCGCGAACTCGCCTATTTCGACAAGCTGACGACCTACACCAAGCCCGGCTTCGCTTCGATCGGCGTCGACTTCAAGGATTCGACGCCCGCGCACGCCGTGCCGATGTTGTTTCTCGATCTTCGCAAGA
>DASZFX010000512.1:0-6370 GCA_035939375.1 Roseiarcus sp. | reverse complement strand
GCGTCGGTCAGCGGCTCGGGGTGCGATAGGTCGGCCGAGCGCCGCTTGCTATTCGCGACGCATCTCGATCGTCACCAAAGTGATTTCGCTGCCGCTTGGCGCGATCCGAACCGACTGTCGGTCGCCGTTCATGACGACGGTCATTTCTGCGGTGAATCCAGCGCCGACGATGTGGGCTCTGACGGAGCCGCCCTGCACCTGACCGCTGACGCTGCCGCTGGCGTTGCGGTTCGTCTCCGACCAGTTGCCCACCACCGCTCCGGCGCCCTGTTCGAGAAGCGCGCTGTTCACGTCGAAATGATAGCTGTCGCTCGCGCAGCGGAGCTGTTGATTGAGATCGCGCCCGTCCTGCGCGACGTAGTAATGCGCCCGACAACGAATCCGTTCGGTGTTTCCGTTCGAGGACGTGATGGAGCCGCCCCCGGTCCAGGCGCCGGCGTAGTCCTCGAAAGGGCCGCTCTCTGCAAAAGCGAATGACGACGGCAGCGCAAAGGCCGCGATCAGCGCGGCGTTTCGGACAAAGTCCGGCTTCGATGTGAAAAGTCGCAAAAGCATGGAAATTCCGCCTCCGATTGTTCGAACATCGAGTGACGTTACGGCCGCGACTGCTTCGGCTTCCGCGATCAGTCCGGCAAAGCAATAGGACGGACGGCGCTTCCCCCAGAAAGGCGCCGCTTGCGCCATGATTCCAGATTGGCCTCGAAAAGGAAAGTGGCCGTCCCGGCTCAACTCCCGCCGACGGCGGAAGCGAGGAAGACCGAAAGCGGCTTCCATCATTGTTTGCGTGGCGAAATTTGCCTGGCGCGAGGCGAGAAAGGAACGGACGCCGATCGTCGCCGCTCGTTTGGGAGGAAGGTCCGTCGACGCCTTGCGCTCGAATCTCAGCCTGTCTTTCCGTCGTCGAAAGGGTCGCTTCAAAGCGTGCGACGAATCATCCATGGACGGTTTTGTACGGCGCCGCCCGATCAAGATCGCCATGCGCTTTGCGCGAGCATCCACACGGCAAGGAACGCATAGGCTGTGACGAGGCCGACGCGAAGCCAATGGGTCGTCATCAGCAATCGGTAGCGCGCCGGCAGAAGGCCGCCGCTCGGCGCCTTGATCCGCGCCATCAAGGGACCCCACCAAAGCGCCGTGCCAAGGACGAGCGCGCCTTGCAATGCGGCGCCGAGCCACAGAGCGATCATCGGGACGTCCGGGGGCCGCGCCCAGAACATCAGGGTCGCGCCGATCGTCACCAGCGCCGCCGGCGCAAGAATGACGCCCCAAATGCTGCGCCACCACGCCTCATGGTAGGCGGGAAATTCGCTTTCGCCGACATAGAGCCACAGACGGTAGCTCGAAAGCTGTACGAGCCAGACCTGTCCCGCGCTGTAGAAGCCCAGCGCGGAGGTTGCGAGCAAGAGGGCCTGGCTTTCGCTCATCGCGCATCCTCCTTTTTCTTCACTGCGCCGCGCCGTTGCTCCCGTGCGTTTTCTATCTCGCCGGCGGCCCGCTCGAGCGCGCTCGCCAATTGCGCGCGAAGCTCGCGGCTCAGCGGCGCAAGGCCAAGTTGATAGTCGGCCGATCGCGCCGCAGCGAGTTTGCGCAGGAAGGCGTGCGCCCGCGTGGTTGCGGCGATCGCCTTTCGGCGACGATCCAAAGGGTCCTCGGCGCGGCGGAGCAGGCCCTGCTGGACGAGGCGGTCGATCATCTGGCTCATCGCCGCCGCCGAAGCGTTGGAATCTGCCGCAAGGTCGGAGAACGACGCCGAACCGGCCTCCACGACTCGGTGAAGCAAAAGAACCTGCGGCAAAGTGACGGCGGCGGCGTTCATGATCGCGAACACCGCCCCCGAACGGTGCGAGGCAAGATCGACGAGGCGGCGCAGGGCATCGCCGGCGCGGATCTGTTCGTTTGCGGAGCGGCTGGCGGGCAATGCGGCCTCGGTTCAGAATAACTTAATTCGTATTAACGATTAAGCCGCCTTGTCAAGTTTGTCATCGCTCAACACAACGGTGACGGCCGCGTTGTCCGCGCTCGGGCGTCGCGCCTTTCACCTCGCATCAATGGGCAATCCGCCTCGGTCGTCGACAAACGCGCGCCTTTTTCGGGCGCAAAGCCCTTGTCAACGCCCGAGTTTTACTCCAGCCGCACCAGCACCGAGTCCGTCGCGCCCTTGGCGTCCACGACGGAGATGCGGGCAAAGCCGGCGCCGTCCGGCCGCCAGGCGGATTGGCGGCGCGCGTCGGGCGCGCCGATCGGCGCGCCATTGACGAACCAGGTGAGGGGCGGCGCCCCGCCAAGCGCTTTCAGCGACAGCCGGCTCTCCGCCGCGCCTTGCTTCAGGCCGAGATCGACGCGAGAGCCGTCCGGCGGGAAGGCGATTTTCAACGCGGGGATCGCCGTCGCGGCAACGCTCTTCGGCGCGTCCTTGCGCAAATGGCGCAAAGGCGGCGGCAGGTCCGCAGTGGTCGGCGCGCGCAGCACGCCCTTCGGCGCGCCGATCCATTCGATGTCGCGACCGAGCCGAGCGAAGGCGTCGAACAGGATCGGGGCGGCGGCCTGCCTGCCGATCAGGCCCGGCGTCGCGCCATTGTCCGGCCGGCCGGTCCAGACCGCGATGGTCGTACCCTTGTCGAAGCCGATCGCCAGCGCGTCGCGAAAGCCATAGGAGGTGCCGGTCTTATAGGCGATCCGGCCGGAAAGCGCATTGGCGGGCGGCGGCGCGCCGCGCAATATATCCTCGACGTAATAGGCGGCGACCGCGTCGGTGACGCGGCGCGGTTCGCCGGCCGGCGCATCGAGCCGCTCGATCAGCGGCGGCGCCTCGCCGCCGCGGGCGAGCCCGACATAGAGCCGCGCAATATCGGTCAGCGTCACGCCAAGCCCGCCAAGGCCGAGGGCGAGGCTCGGCGGCGTATCCTTCGGCAGTGTGATCTCGGCGCCAGCGCTCCTGAGCCGCGCGAGGAACGCCGCCGGCCCGACATCGGCGAGCAATTCGATCGCCGGAAGATTGAGCGATTGCTGCAGGGCATAGCGCGCCGTGACCGTGCCTTGATAGCCGAGGTCGAAATTCTCGGGCGCATAGGCCCCGTAACGCGCGGGGCGATCGAAGAGGATCGTCTCGGGATGGGCGAGGCCGTCTTCGAAGGCGAGGGCGTAGATGAAAGGTTTTAGCGCCGAACCCGGCGAACGGGGCGCGCGAGTCATGTCGATCGCGCCGCCGCGATCGGCCGAAAGATAATCGGCTGCGCCGACCCGGGCGCGTATCTCGCCGCTCTTGTTGTCGATCGCGATGATGGCGACCGAAATTTTCGGCGCCAGCCGCTCGGCGCTGTCGCGCGCGAGCGTTTCGAGCTTCTCTTGCAGGCGCGCATCGATCGAAAGGCGCAGGACACGCGATTTCGGATCGGCGGCGACCGCCTCTTCGGCGGCATGGGCCGCGAGCAGCGGGAAGGGCTTCTTGTCGTGCGGAACGGGCTCGCGCTTGGCCGCCTCGCCCTCCGCCGAGCGGATCACGCCGCGCTCCACGGCGCGCTCAATGACGCGGTCGCGCGCGGCGCGCGCCGCCTCGGGCGAGCGGTCAGGCCGGCGGGCTTCCGGCGATTGCGGCAAGGCGACTAGGAGCGCCGCCTCGGCGATCGTCAGGCGGCGCGGCTCCTTGCCGAAATAGGCAAGCGAAGCGGCCCGCACGCCCTCGATATTGCCGCCGAAAGGCGCGAGCGCGAGATAGCGGTTGATGACGCCTTGCTTGGAGACGCGCTGCTCGATTTGAAACGCGCGCGCCACCTGGCGCAGCTTGGCGGAGAGCGAGCGCTGCTCGCGCGGCTCGATCAGCCGCGCGACCTGCATGGTCAGCGTCGATCCGCCCGAAACGATGCGCCCGCGCGTCGCGATCTGGAAGGCCGCGCGCATCATCGCGCGCCAATCGATGCCGCCATGGTCGAAAAAGCGCCGGTCCTCATAGGCGAGCAACATCGCGATATAGCGGGGATCGACGTCGCCGGTCGTCGCCGGCAGACGCCAGCGTCCGTCAGGGAGGGTGAAGGCGCGTAGCAGCCTGCCGTCGCGATCGACGACGATGGTCGAGCCCTCGGCCTGCGAGAAAAGGTCGAGCGGGCCGAGCCTCTGAACGTAGTTCATCCAGGCCGCGGGCGCGACGAAGCCGGCGAAGAAGATCGCGACGGCGAGCGCCGCGAACCAGCGCCGCTCGCGCCTCATTTGGCGACGACCTCGATCGTGCCGAACGCGGTGCGCCCGAAACGCTCCGGCCGGTACATGTCTTCGGCCGTCGCCGGCGGATAGACATATTTGCCCGGCGCCACCGCCCGCACGACATAAGCGAGGTTGAAGAAGGCCGATTGGTCGCCGTTACGATCGATCGCGGCGACGAAACGGTCGTCGCGATATTCGGTATGGGCGGGATCGGCGTCTTTCTTGAGCCAGGAGAAGGCCTCGACGTCGCCGCCTTCCACGAGATTGGGATTGTCGATCTCCAATCCCGCCGGCAGCCGATCGACGACCAGCAGTCGCGCGTATTTCGCCTCTGCCTCGGTCACTTTGAGCACCACGACGAAACGGTCGCTTTGGGTAACGCGGCTCGCATCGAATTTCGTCCCGTCGAGCTTGTAAAAGGCGCGTTCGACGTCATAGCCGGACGAGGCGGCCGGTTCCGGAACGATTGGGACGCCCGAGGTGGTGATGACGATCTGGGCCGGGCTCTGGCTCGAATTGACGATGGTCGAGGGCTTGGCGTCCAGGCCGAAGCCCTTCCATTTGCGATAGACCGAGCCGGTCGTCGTCTGGCCGTCCACGATGAACTGATGGGCGGGCGCGCGGTCGGCGAGCGCCTCGGCGGCGAGAACCATCCAGTTGTTCTCCTGCGTGCTCGTATAAACGCGCTCGGCGCGGGCTTGTTCGACGACCAGCGAAACTTGCAGGATCGCGTCGTCGGCGATTTCGCCGCTCTTCAGATTCGCTTCGGCGAGCAGAGCGAGCGCGCCGGCGCCGTCGCGCAGGCGCGAGCCATAGTCGGGCCGCGAATAGCCGTCGTCGCGCTCATCGCGTAAAGCTTGCAGGGATGTCGTGAAGACCTTGCCGGCGCGGGTGCGATCGCCGAGCATCGCCAGGGCGGCGGCGATTTGCGCCTTCGCCAGCGGCGTCTTGAAGGCGTCGAGCTTGGTGTCGGCGAGATAGCGCAAATCCCCGATCACCGGCCGCCCGTTGCGCGCCAGAACGTAGAGCGCATAGGCGAGCGGCTGGCCGGCCTCCGCGCCCGGATCGGCGGCGTTGGCGACCTCGTTGCGCAATCGCTCCAGCGCTTGATCGAAGCCCTGCCGCGGCGCCTCGAAGCCGCGCTCGCGCGCTCTCGTCAGAAAATCGGTGACGAAAGCGTCGAGCCACATGTCGTCTTCGCCGCCGGCCTGCCAGAGGCCGAAAGCGCCGTTCGAATCCTGACGCGCCATCAGTCGTTCGATCGTCTCCTTGATGCGGCGGTCGACGTCGGGATCAAGGCCCAGATTCTCGATCGAAGCCAAGCGATTGTAATAGAGCAGGGGCATCGCCCGGCTGACCAGTTGCTCCGAGCAGCCGTAAGGGTAGCGGTCGAGCGCCTGCAAGACGGCGGGCGCGTCCAGCGCGCCAAAGGGCGAGACCGCGACCGACACCGCGCCGGAGCCCGGGACGAAATCGGCGAGGAGGTCGTTCGAGATCGTCTGGCTTGCGCCGCCGGCGATCATGCGGATTGTGCGGCGGTACAGTTCGGGCGCCCCGCTCTCGACGCCGAGCGCGAAATGCTGCTTGGCCTCCAGTTTCGGCCCGACAAGATCGAGATCAATCGTCGCCGTCCCGACGCCGACCGCCGTCAGCGGCACGTTGATCGAAGCGCGCTGATGGGCGGCGAGCTGGATCGTCTTGCTCAAAGCGTCGGCGGGAACGGTGACCGGCCCGTGAATGTCGAGATCGATGCGATAGTCGCCGGCCTCGCCCTCGACATTGTCGAGATCGACATGGAGTTCTGAACGATCGCCGAGCGCAAGGAAGCGCGGCAACGTGCCGACGGCGACGACCGGGTCGCGCACGATCACATTGGCTTCGGCGCTGCCGACCTTGTTCTTCGACCAGGCGGCGACCATGACCCGCACGGCGCCGTTGAAGGCCGGCATGTCGAACGAGACATTGGCGGCGCCGTCGGCGCCGACCCGCACGACTCCCGAGAACAGAGCCACTGGCTCCTGCGTCGGCAGATTGCCTTCGATCGCCGCGCCGCCGTCGCCACCGGAGCGGACGGCGCCCGCGGCGCCCTCCATGCCGTCGATCAAGAGGCCGTAGATGTCGCGGATATCGATCGCGAGCTTGCGTTGGCCGTAGAAGAAATCGGCGGGATCGG
>DASZFX010000511.1:0-8630 GCA_035939375.1 Roseiarcus sp. | reverse complement strand
CGAAAGGTCTGTCAAGGGCGCGCTTTGCGCGCCGCCGAAGGCGGCTAAAGCCCTTGACAGACCTTTCGGTCGGCGCACAGGAGCCCCTGTTCCAAATAATGGCGGCTTGCGCCTCCCGCCGCCCGCCAGGTGAGTTCTTTTGGAGGTCCGATGCCCTATACCCTCTCCCAATTTCCGCTCTCGCCCGAACGGAACAGCGCGTCGATCACCCGCATCTGTGCGATCGCGTCCTCGATCGGGAATTCGAGCTTTTCTTCGCCGAGGATTGCGCGGGAGAAGGCGTCACCCTGCAAAGTATATTGATCGCAGATCGCGAACTCCTCGACCCGCGCGCCGCCGCCGAAGAGATCGGCGCCGCTGTCGAAAACGATCCGCGTCGGCCGATCGGGCGGGGCGTTGAAGGGGATTTGGATTTCGACCCGCCCCTTGTCGCCGACCACGGTCACCCGCTGCATCGCCGAGAGCTGGGTCGCGCAAGTGAAAAGAAGATGGCGGGCGCCGGGAAATTCGACGAGGGCGCTGGCGAGCCGATCCGTGCCCATCTTCGGATCGCGTTCGATGGTCGAAACGACCCGGGTCGGCTCCGCGCCGAAAATATAGCGCCCGGAGATGACCGCATAGCAGCCGATATCATAGAGGCCGCCGCCGCCGGGCGGGATGTTGCGGATATTGGACGGATCGAGAAGATAGTATGAAAAGAACGTGTGGATCGCCCTCGGCGTTCCGATCTCGCCTGACCGGGCGATCTCGCGGGTACGACGCCATTGCGGATGGAAGCGCACCATGAAAGCTTCGGCGACCAGCTTGCCGGACTTTTCGCGCGCCGCGATAAGCTGCTTGGCTTCTTCCGCATCGAGCGCGATCGGCTTTTCGCAGAGTACGTGCTTGCCCGCGGCAAGGGCCTTGAGGGTCCAAGGCACGTGCAATTCATTGGGCAGCGGATTGTAGATCGCGTCGATCGCGGGATCGGCAAGCAGCTCCTCGTAGGAGCCGTAGGACTTGGCGATGCCGAGTTTGGCCGCCGTCGCCTTGGCCCGCGTAAGATCGCGTGAAGCGATCGCGTCAATGCGCGAGACGGCGCCCTTCTGCATCGCCGGGATGACTTTCTCGACGCCGATCTTAGCGGGGCTGATCACGCCCCATGAGACGGTTTTAGCCATGCGCTTTCCTTATTGGAGGCAGTAGGCAATTGGCGGGTAGGCAGGCGACGACCACCATCTGCTGCCGCCTGCTGCCTACTCTACGACGCCTTCGCCGCCGGAACCCTTCCTGCGCCCTGGCGCTCCAGCATCCAGCCCGGATATTCCTTGGGCAAGGCGCTGACTGTATCGAGGGCGGCGATTTCTTCGCTCGTCAGCGCGAGCTTGACGGCGGCGAGATTGTCGTCGAGCTGTTCGATGGTCTTGGCGCCGATGATGACGCTCATCACGCCGGGCCGTTGCAGCAGCCAGGCGAGGGCGACGCGAGCCACCGAGACGTCATGCGCCCTGGCGATCGGGGCCATGGCGTCGATGATATCGTAAGCGCGCTCGCGGTTCACCGGCGGAAAATCGAATATGAGGCGGCGCGCGTTGTTCGGCCCCGCCCCGTCTCGCGTGAATTTGCCCGACAAGAGGCCGCCGGCGAGCGGGCTCCATACCATCACGCCGAGCCCCTGATCGAGGACCAGCGGCATGATCTCGCGTTCGAGATCGCGGCCGGCGATCGTGTAATAGGCCTGAACCGTCTCGAAGCGCGCATAATTGTGATGTGTGGAAATGCCCAGCGCCTTCATGATCTGCCAGGCGGCGAGGTTCGAGCAGCCGATCGTTCGCACCAGACCGCGCGAGACGAGATCATCCAATGCGCGCAGCGTCTCCTCGATCGGCGCCGCCGGGTCGAAGCCGTGGATCTGATAGAGGTCGATATAGTCGAGGCCGAGCCGCTTCAGGCTGCCGGCCGCCTGATCCATGATGTGGCCCCGCGACAGGCCGACGTCGTTCGGGCCCGGCCCGGTGCGGCCGCGCACCTTTGTCGCGATGATGACGTCTTCGCGCTTGACGGCGAGATCGCGCAAGGCCTGGCCGAGAAGAACTTCGGACTGCCCTTCCGAATAGACGTCGGCCGTATCGATGAAATTGACACCCGCCTCGATAGACCGCTTGACGAGATCCGTCGCGGCCTTTTGCTCCAGTGCGCCGATGTTGCGCCAAAAGTCCGAGCCGCCATGGAACGTCATCGTGCCGAGGCAGATTTCAGAGACATATTGGCCGGTGCGGCCGAGCGGGCGGTATTGCATGAGCGAAGCCTCATAGGAACGGGCGCCGGAGCGCGGACGAAAGACCCAAACGTGCGGGAAGGAACTAGAACCATACAGCGTTTCGGCGATTGATGGATAAAGTTCGTGTGAACGCGCGCATCTTCATAGTGCGGGTAGAAAAGCGCGCTGCGCGACCCTCACGCCGCCATATCGGCCGGCGGCGCCAGCGCGCCGGTCATCATCGCCACGGCGTCGGACATCGATTGCTTTTTCGGGTCGATCACGGTGAGGCGGCGTCCCAAACGATGGATGTGGATGCGATCGGCGACCTCGAACACATGCGGCATGTTGTGCGAGATGAGAATAATCGGCAGGCCGCGCCTCTTGACGTCCAGGATCAGTTCGAGCACCCGCCGCGATTCCTTGACGCCAAGCGCCGCGGTCGGCTCGTCCATGATCACGACGCGGCTGGCGAAAGCCGCCGCGCGGGCAACCGCCACGCCCTGGCGCTGGCCGCCCGACAAGGTCTCGACCGGCTGATTAATGTTCTGAATCGTCATCAGCCCGAGTTCGCTCAGCTTCTCGCGGGCGAACTTCTGCATCGCGCTCCGGTCGAGGCTGCGAAACAGACGCCCGACCGGCCCCGTTGAGCGGATTTCGCGACCGAGGAAAATGTTGTCGGCGATCGACAAGGCCGGCGACAAGGCGAGGTTCTGGTAGACGGTTTCGATGCCCGCTTCGCGCGCATCGATCGGCGAGCGGAAATGTACGACCTGGCCGGCGAGCTTGATCTCGCCCGAATCCGGAATGACCGCGCCGCAGAGCGCCTTGATCAAGGACGACTTGCCGGCGCCATTGTCGCCGATCACGGCGAGAATCTCGCCGGGATAGAGATCGAAGTCAGCATGGTCGAGCGCCGTGACGCGGCCATAGCGCTTGACCAGCGAGCGCGCTTGCAGGATGGGTTCGACGCTCACTTGGAGACCCTCCTTATCCACTGATCGAGCGCCACCGCGACGATGATCAGCACGCCGATCGCGAATTCCTGCCAAAGCACGTCAAGGCCGGCGAGCGAAACAGCGGAGCGGAAAACGCCGACGATCAGCGCCCCGATCAGCGTGCCGATGATCGAGCCGCGTCCGCCGAAAAGACTGGTGCCGCCGATCACGACGGCGGTGATGCTATCGAGGTTGGCGTTCTCGCCGGCCGTCGGGCTGATCGCGCCGATGCGGCCGATCAGCGCCCATCCGGCGATTGCCGCGATGAGCCCGGCCAGAGTGTAGACGCTGAGCAAAATGTGGTCGGTGTTGATGCCGGCGAGGCGCGCCGCTTCAGGATCGTCGCCCGTCGCGTAAATATGGCGGCCATAAGCCGTACGGTTGAGCACGTACCAGACGACGACCGCCAGCGCGATCAAAAGGAAGCTGCCCAGGATGATACGCGCCCCGCCGATTTCGAAGGGGACGCCCATGAGTTGCAGGAACGGCGCCTGAGCCTCGAGATCCTGCTCACGAATCGTCTCGCTCTGCGAATAGAATGTGTTCAACGCGCCGATGATGCTGAGCGTGCCCAGCGTAACGATGAAGGGCGGCATTTGCAGTCGGGTGACGAGCGTGCCGTTGAGATATCCGAAGACGACGCCGCAGAGGAGACCGAGCGGAAACGCGATGATGACGGGAAGGCCGTCGACGACGCCGAGACGGCCCATCACGACCGACGAAATCACCATGATGACGCCGACCGAGAGGTCGATGCCGGCAGTCAGAATGACCAGTGTCTGCGCGATGCCGAGAATGCCGATGATCGTCACCTGCGTCAGCACGGTCGAGAGATTGCTGCCGGTGGCGAAGCGGTCGTAATTCACGCCGACGCCCAAGAGCAGGCCGAGCAGCAAGACGACGAAGGGAACGACGGTTGGATAGGCGTGGAGGAAGCGCTGTATGCGCTTGACCAGAGAGAGATGTTCTTCTTCGAAGGAGGCCTGCGCCGTCGACGCGGTTGCGAGCACCCGCTCGAACTCTTGCGCGGGCTGCTGGCCTTGCGAAGCCTCGCTCATCGCCCCCTCCCGGTCTTAGCTGGCGTCCACCAGAGGAAGATCGGCGCTCGCGAGATCGAACCCGCGAGCGCCGATCTATCATGTCATTTAGCGATCAAACCACGGCGAAATCAACCCCAGCAGAGCTTCATACCTTCGGTGGTGTCGATCGAGGGAACGCCCGGCACCGGATGATCGGTGATGAGCTGCTCGCCGGTGTCGATGCTGACGGGCTTCTTTCCGGTCTTGATAAATTCGGCGACGGCTTCGACGCCCTTGGAGGCCATAAGAAGCGGATATTGTTGCGAGGTGGCGCCGATCACGCCTTCCTTGACGCTCTTGACGCCCGGGCAACCGCCGTCGACGGCGACGACCAGCACGCCCTTCTCCTTGCCCGCAGCCTTGAGGGCTGCGTAGCCGCCGTCCGCGGCCGGCTCGTTGATCGCATAGACAACGTTGATGTCGGAGGCTTTCTGGAGAATTTTCTCCATCGCGGTTCGGCCGCCCTGGGTCGAACCCGCCGTCACGTCGGAGCCGACGATTTGCGCGCTGTCGCCCATTGCGTAGTGCTTCTGATCCTTGACCGCGATGCCGAAGCCAGTGAGGAACCCGTTGTGGCGAAGATAGTCGACCGTCGGCTCGTTGGGCGCGAGATCGAGCGTAGCGATCTTGGCGGCTCCCGCCTTGTCGCCGAGCGTCGCCTTCGCCCATTGGCCAATCAATTGGCCGGCCTTGAAATTGTCAGTGGCGAAATTGGCGTCGGCGGCGGTGACCGGATCGAGCGGCGTGTCGAGCGTGATCACGAGGATGCCGGCCTTGCGGGCCTTTTCGACCGTCGGCACGATCGCCGTCGAATCGCTCGGCACCAGCAAGATGCCCTTGGCGCCGGCGGCCATGAGGGCCTCGATGGCGGCGACCTGCCCATCGTTGTCTCCGTCAGCCTTGCCGGCATAGGCCTGCGGCGTGAGGCCGAGCTCCTTGGCCTTGGCCTCGAAACCCTGCTTCATCTTGACGAAGAAGGGATTGGTGTTGGTCTTGGTGATGAGGCCGACGATATCGGCGGCCGATGCTGGGGCGCTCGCCAAGGCAAGCGAGAGCGCCGCGACGGCGCAAGACAAAATAGCAAGCTTTCTGGTCACTGATTCCCTCCCCGGTGCTTAAAGTCTTCGATGCGACGACGACGTCGCTGCGCCGCGTGCTTTGGCAAGCCGGTCGGTCGCGCCATAGAGGCACGAGCTTTTCGCCGTCGCATCGCCATAGGGGCAAAATCCGTGGACCAAGTCAAGATAAATCAGTCGCCCTGAATTATTGACACGCGCGCCATTGGCGCCCATTGTCTCAGCCCTCGGCGGCCTTAAGCGCCGATGACCGGCCGTCTGAACTTGAGGAGCGCGCTAAAACAACGCGAGAGCGTTGCGACGACCTGCGTGAGCGTTGGGAAGGTCCCGTCATGGCGTGGCACGAAGCCGATATCGTTGAAACACGGCCGATGGCGCCGGCGGTCAGCGGCGCCAATCAGACCGGCGTGCGTCTCTATAACGAAAGACTGATCCTTTCGCTGATGCGCCGGCGCCGCCATCTTTCGAAGAACGAAGTCGCGCGACAAACCGGTCTTTCGGTACAAACGGCATCCGCAATCATGAATCAGCTTCAGGCCGACGGGCTCCTGCGGCGCGAATCGCCGCAGCGCGGCAAGGTCGGTCAGCCGACAGTACCTTTCTCGCTCGACCCCGAGGGCGCCTTTTCGCTCGGATTGAAAATCGGCCGCCGGAGCTGCGAACTCGTGCTGATCGATTTTTCCGGCGCTATTCGCGAGCGCGCGCATGAGACCTTCGCCTACCCGCAGCCCCTCTCCACGCACGATTTCGTCGCCCGCGCTCTGCCTGGGCTGACCCAGCGCCTGACGCCGCGTCAGCGCGGGAAATTGACCGGCCTCGGCGTCGCAACGCCTTTCTACCTGTGGAATTGGGGCGCGGAGGTTGGAGCGCCGGCGGGCGCGATGGACGTCTGGCGCAATGTCGACATCAGGAGCGAAATCGTGCCGCTGTGTCCTGTTCCAGTCACGCTGTGCAACGACGCCTCCTCGGCCTGCGCCGCTGAGTTCTTTTTCGGCGAGGGGTGGCGTCATCACGACTTCCTTTATTTTTTCCTCGGCTCGTTCATCGGCGGCGGCGTCGTCATAGACGGCGCTTTGTTCACCGGGCGCACCGGAACCGCGGGCGCGCTCGGCCCGATCCCGATCATGCAGCTCGACGAAAACGGCCGGCTGGTCGCGCGCCAGTTGATCCATTGCGCGTCGATCTATCGACTCGAGGAGAAGCTGCGCGCCGCCGGCGTCGATCCGTCGTCGATCTGGCGCACGCCCGACGCGTGGGACGATTTTTCGAGCCATCTCGACGAATGGATCGAGGAAACCGCGCAGGCCCTCGCCTATGCGTGCCTCGCGGCGATCTCGGTGATCGATTTCGAGGCGATCGTCATCGACGGCGCGATGCCGATTACCGTGCGCGCGCGGCTTGTTAGGCGCGTCGCCGAGATTTATGAGACGCTCGATCGCCGCGGTCTGGTCGATCCGACGATAAAGGCCGGCTCGATCGGCGCGGACGCTCGTGCGCTCGGCGGCGCGGCGCTCCCTCTGATCGCCAATTTTGCTCGTGACAGAGAAGTGTTGTTTAAGGAGCCGCCGAGCGGTTCGGCTTAGGCCAAATTTCCCATGATCGAGACGTCGATGACATCGCGCATCATCAAAGTCGACCCTTTTGATCTCGTCGTCTTCGGGGGCACGGGCGATCTCGCCTATCGCAAGCTGTTCCCCGCCCTTTTTCATCGCGACAGCGACGAGCAATTCACCGACCCGACCAGGATCATCGGCGTTTCGCGCCGGCCTCTCGACCACGACCAATATCGCGCCAGCGTGCGGGACGCGCTCTTTAAATTCGGCGGCGTCAAGGACGACGCGGAGACGGTCATCGAGCGGTTCTTGCAGCGAATCTTCTATGCGGCGGTCGACGCGACGGGCACGCCCGGCTGGGACAGGCTGAACTCGTTGCTCGACAACCAGGACAAGGTCCGTGCGTTCTATCTCGCTACAAGTCCAGATCTTTTCGGCCCGATCGCCAGGAAGCTCGCCGCCAACGGATTGGCGACGCGCGAAGCGCGCATCATCGTCGAAAAGCCGATCGGGAAGGATGCGGCGAGCGCCGCCGCCATCAATGACGAACTCGGCGCAGTTTTCGCCGAGAGGCAGATTTTCCGCATCGATCACTATCTCGGTAAGGAGACGGTGCAGAATCTGATGGCGCTGCGTTTCGCCAACGCCCTGTTCGAGCCTTTGTGGAACAACGCCCATATCGATCATGTGCAGATCACGGTCGCCGAAACGCTCGGCGTCGAGGGGCGCGGCGCCTATTATGACAGCGCCGGCGCGCTTCGCGACATGACGCAGAACCACATGTTGCAGTTGCTGTGCCTGGTCGCCATGGAGCCGCCGCGATCGCTCGACGCCGACGCCCTGCGCGACGAAAAGCTCAAAGTCCTGAAGTCGCTGGAGCCGATCGCGGCGACCAATGCGACGACGGTCACGGTGCGCGGTCAATATCGCGCCGGAATCGCCGAGGGCAAAGCCGTTCCTGCCTATTTGGAGGATATCGGCAAAGAATCGAGCGAGACTGAAACTTTCGTCGCGCTGAAAATCGGCGTCGCCAATTGGCGCTGGGCCGGCGTGCCGTTTTTCCTGCGTACCGGCAAGCGCCTTCCGCAGCGCTTCTCGGAAATCGTCGTCAATTTTCGCCGCGTGCCGCACGCCATCTTCGAGTCCAATTCGGACGGCATACCCGCGAACCGCCTCGTCATCAGGGTTCAACCCGACGAGGGAATTAAACTGTGGCTGATGATCAAGGAGCCCGGAGCGGGCGGTATGCGCTTGAAGCATGTCCCCCTCGACATGAGCTTCGCCAAGGCTTTCGCAGGCCTGTCGATCGACGCTTATGAGAGATTGCTGATGGATGTCGTGCGCGGCAACGCGACTTTGTTCATGCGACGCGACGAAGTGGAGGCCGCCTGGCGCTTCATCGATCCGATCCGCGAGGCCTGGGCGCAATTGCGCGAGCCGCCGCGACCCTATGCCGCGGGCTCCTGGGGCCCCGCGGCCTCGATCGCGCTCATCGAACGCGATGGGCGCACCTGGAATGAGGAATTCGAATGACTGATTTGGCCGACGCTCTCGATCCCGCGCTGATCGCGCGGCGCAATTTTTCAACGAAGGAAAGCCTCGCCGCGGCTTTCGCCGAATGGTCCGCGGCTTTGCTGCAAGAGGCGGTCGCCGCGCGCGGCGAGGCGACGTACGTCGTTTCCGGC